>NZ_SCOL01000003.1 GCF_005503015.1 Bacillus sp. E(2018)
CACGCAAGTGAGTAAGACCCCTTAGAGATGATGAGGTTGATAGGTCTGGTGTGGAAGCGTGGTGACACGTGGAGCTGACAGATACTAATCGGTCGAGGGCTTATCCTTAAAAAGCATAACGTTTGGAAACGTCGTATCTAGTTTTGAGAGAACATACTCTCTAATTTCATAAATCATGGTTAACGTCATGATAGGTCTAGTGATGATGGCAAAGAGGTCACACCCGTTCCCATACCGAACACGGAAGTTAAGCTCTTTAGCGCCGATGGTAGTTGGGGGTTTCCCCCTGTTAGAGTAGGACGTCGCTAGGCAAAGAAGGTGGGACGAACTTTATGTTCGTTCCATCTTTTTTTTGTATTAAAAAGGCTACTTTTCTACTTTTCTTTACCTTTTTACTATTAAATAGCTAGAAAAATAAACGTTGGAATCATTTGAACGTTGAAAACAGTGAATTCGGGATATAAACAACAAGTTTTTATGAAAGAAGAAAGGTCTAACTTACTTGCCTTAACATTTATAAGTCTTCAAATGAATTTATAAGTCTTCACCATATTCCCACCCCTAACCCAGAGCTTAAACCCATCTAAAAAGGAAACTTGGCATCATTACTCCGAGCCTCGTATTCAAACCCAAAAAGGATACTTTGGCTGCCGCCAAACTTCCTACTAAACTCCTCTAAAAACGTCAACTGCATTTGCATCAATTCTCCAGTTTCCAACTTGTCCAAAAAGTGTTATCCTTAACGAAGTATTTTTCACCTTGGGAGGCTTGCCATCATGTTAGATAATGCGTTCGTCATGGTTGGGATCATTTTATTGATCAATATTGTATATGTATCGTTTTTTACGATCAGGATGATCCTGACGTTGAAAGGACAAAGGTACTTAGCTGCTTTTATTAGTGTGTTTGAGGTCATTATCTATGTGGTCGGCCTCGGGCTTGTTCTTGATAACTTGAATGAGATTCAAAACTTAATTGCGTATGCGGTTGGTTATGGAATTGGTGTTTTAGTAGGAATGAAGATTGAAGAAAAGCTTGCACTTGGATATACTACTGTTAACGTAATTACGACAAATCTTGAAGGCGGCTTACCGAACGAGCTTCGCAACAAAGGCTATGGTGTAACAAACTGGCTGGCAGAAGGTCGTGAAGGACAGCGTTTAATGATGGAGATATTAACATCACGTAAATCAGAAATGAACCTATATAATACGGTAAAGGATTTAGATCCAAAGGCGTTTATTATTTCACATGAACCAAAAGCGTTTCATGGTGGATTTTGGGTTAAGGGTATCAGGAGGTAACAGATGGAGAAGAAACCTTCTAAAAAGAAGTTTACTGTTGAAGCAGGAGAAACGATCTCTGATTGTTTGGATCGCATGGCCAACGAGGGCTATACACCGGTCCGACGTATGGAGGAGCCTGTGTTTCATGAAGTGAAACGTAACGGCAGAATGGAACCAGAAGTAAAAGAACAAAGAATCGTATTTGAAGGTAAACTCCTTCAATAGGGAGCAAAACACGAACATTAAATGTAATATACAACTTAATGTTCGATTTTTGTTGACAAAACAAAACAATCATTGCTACAATAAAACCAGAAGAATAAAGCCCTCATATAATTTCGGGAATATGGCCCGTAAGTCTCTACCTGATGACCGTTATTTCATCAGACTATGAGGGAAAGCATCTTTCTGTCTATTTTTATCGGATACGTATGTCCAGTTGGCTGCTTTCTCTCATATTAGGGAGAAGCATACTAACTGGACTTTTTTATTTTTTCTGACAATAAGGAGGCTGCCATGGCTAAAGTTGGCGTGATCATGGGAAGTGTTTCAGATTGGGAAACAATGAGAGAAGCGTGTGACCTATTAGATGAACTAGAAGTAGCTTACGAGAAGAAGGTGGTTTCGGCACACCGTACACCGGATCTCATGTTTCAATACGCAGAAGAAGCTGAACATAGAGGAATTAAAGTAATCATTGCTGGAGCGGGCGGAGCAGCTCACTTGCCAGGTATGGTCGCGGCAAAAACGATCCTGCCTGTAATCGGTGTTCCGGTTCAATCCAAAGCGCTAAACGGCATGGATTCACTGTTATCCATCGTTCAGATGCCAAAGGGTGTTCCTGTAGCGACAGTTGCAATTGGGAAAGCTGGTGCAGCGAATGCCGGACTTCTAGCCGCACAGATGGTAGCCGTACATGATGAAGGAGTTAAGCAACGTTTAAAACAACGCCGTGCTTCAGCACAACAACTGGCGATCGAAAGTAGTGAGCTTCTTGTTTAAGACGATAAAACCACAGCAAACACTTGGTATACTTGGCGGAGGTCAGCTCGGCCGCATGATGGCATTGAGCGCTCGTGAAATGGGATTGAACGTTGTTGTTTTAGAGCCAGGTGAGAATTCACCATGCGGGCAAGTTGCAGATCATCAAATTACAACAGCTTATGACGACCGAGAAGGTATCAAGAAGCTTTCAGAACAAAGCGATGTCGTCACATACGAGTTTGAAAACATAGATGCAGTGAGTGCGAATTGGTTGGAAGAGAACGCAAACTTACCTCAGGGAAGCCGCCTCTTAGCAGTCACTCAGCACCGTTTAAAAGAGAAAGAGACGCTTCAAAAAGCAGGTGTTCCTGTTGCTCCGTATCGTCCAGTGACCGATTTTCGTTCACTGCAACGGGCGGTGGAAGAATTGGGTTATCCTTCTGTACTAAAAACGTGCAGAGGCGGTTATGACGGAAAAGGGCAGTTTGTGATCAAGCAAGAAAGTGATCTTGAGATTGCAGCAACACTTTTAGAAAAAGAGACAGATTGTGTGCTGGAAGCATGGGTTCCATTTGAGAAAGAAATATCGGTAATCATAACGAGAAGTGTGAGCGGTGAGGTTAAATCATTTCCGATCGCAGAGAATATACACAAAGAGAATATCCTGCATCAAACGATCGCGCCAGCACGCATCACGAACAAAACAGCGGATCAAGCAAAGCTCCTAGCGGGGTCAATCGCAACGGAATTAGAGCTTGTTGGTACGCTTGCCGTAGAGATGTTCGTCGCAAAAGACGGTATGATCTATGTGAACGAACTGGCGCCACGCCCGCATAACTCCGGACATTACACGATCGAGGCGTGTGAGACTTCACAGTTCGATCAGCATGTACGCGCAGTATGCAACTGGCCGCTTGGCAATACAGAATTAATAAAACCAGCCGTGATGATCAACATATTAGGTGAACATCATGAGACTGTGTTACGCGAGATAGGAAATTTAGGAGAAGCGAAACTTCATCTGTACGGAAAGAAAGAAGCGAAAGCGAAACGAAAGATGGGGCATATCACGGTTTTAGGTGATACGATTGAACAGGCACTAGAAAAAGCAGAAAGAGTGTCCGCACTATTTTTAAGTGATAACAAAACGGAGGTAACACAATGATTGAACGCTATACACGCCCTGAAATGGGAGCGATCTGGACGGACGAAAACAAATATCAAGCGTGGCTTGAAGTAGAGATCTTAGCTTGTGAAGCTTGGGCAGAACTAGGAGATATTCCGAAAGAAGACGTGAAGAAGCTTCGCGAAAACGCGTCTTTCGATATTAACCGAATCCTTGAGATCGAAGAAGAAACACGCCATGATGTTGTTGCGTTTACACGAGCAGTATCTGAAACGCTTGGTGAAGAGCGTAAATGGGTACATTATGGACTAACTTCAACGGATGTTGTTGATACAGCTCTTTCCTACCTACTTAAACAAGCAAACGACATTTTAGCGAAAGATCTAGATCGTTTCGTTGAGATTCTTGCTGAAAAAGCAAAAGAACATAAATATACCGTTATGATGGGTCGTACGCATGGTGTACATGCTGAGCCGACAACGTTCGGATTGAAGCTTGCTCTTTGGTACGAAGAGATGAAGCGTAACGTCGAACGCTTTAAGCAAGCGTCTGATACGGTTCGTTTCGGAAAGATTTCTGGAGCCGTTGGAACGTATGCGAACATCGATTCGTTCGTTGAAAAATATGTGTGTGAAAAGCTTGGACTTGAAGCAGCTCCGATCTCAACGCAAACATTGCAGCGTGACCGTCACGCTCATTACATGTCAACGTTGGCACTTATCGCAACGAGCATCGAGAAGTTCGCAACAGAAGTACGCGGTCTTCAAAAGAGTGAGACGCGTGAAGTAGAAGAGTTCTTTGCTAAAGGGCAAAAAGGATCTTCAGCTATGCCGCATAAACGTAATCCGATCGGATCTGAAAACATGACAGGTCTTGCTCGTGTAATCCGCGGTTACATGATGACAGCCTACGAGAACGTATCCCTATGGCATGAGCGTGATATCTCTCATTCATCAGCTGAGCGTGTGATTCTACCAGATGCGACGATCGCACTGAACTACATGCTGAACCGTTTTGGCAACATCATCAAGAATTTAACCGTGTTCCCAGAGAACATGAAACGCAACATGGAGCGCACATATGGATTGATCTACTCACAGCGCGTACTTCTCAAATTGATCGATAAAGGAATGGCGCGTGAAGAAGCATACGACACAGTGCAGCCAAAAGCGATGCAAGCATGGGAAGAAGGCGTACAGTTCAGAACATTAGTAGAAGCTGAACAAAAAATTACAGAAAAATTAACACCTGAAGAAATCTCTGAATGCTTTGACTACAGTTATCATCTGTCACACGTAGACACAATCTTCGACAGATTAGGGCTTTAAAAGGTTTTATAAGAAAGATCTTTTAATTGGTTGTTTTTGAAAGACTTCATTGAAAGTTGATTGAAGTGTAAGATGCGAGACTCCTGCGGGACAGGTGGGCAGGTGAGACACTTATACGTGAAACGTACAAATGTGGCTCACCGCCTGCCCCGCGGAAAGCGAGTATCTGAAACGGAAATCAACCTTTCTCTCAAAGACAACAATGTCATACTAAAAAAGCTTTTAAGAAGTACTTCAACTAAAAAGAGAGTGATATATTGAGCTCTCTTTCTCTTTGTCTTTTTTAAAAGATTGAATATTGGGAATATTCATATAACGGAGGGGTCAGGATGGAGAAGTTAGAGCAGCTATACGAAGGAAAAGCAAAACGCATCTACCGCACAACAGACGAAGAAGTCGTCTGGGTCAGCTACAAAGATTCAGCAACAGCGTTCAACGGCGAGAAAAAAGCCGAAATCGCAGGAAAAGGAAGACTGAACAACGAGATCTCATCCATCCTTTTTGAACTGCTCAAAGAGAAAGGAATCGACTCCCACTTCGTAAAACGAGTATCCGAAACCGAACAGCTCGTGAAGAAGGTGACCATCATCCCCTTAGAAGTGGTTGTTCGCAACATCGCGGCTGGTTCTTTATCAAAGCGTACTGGAATTCCTGAAGGTCAGATCCTTCCACGCACGATCGTCGAATTTTATTACAAAAACGATGACCTTGGCGATCCGCTTATTACAGAAGAACATATCGACATCATGAACTTGGCAACACGAGAGCAGCTCAGCCAGATATCTGAACAAGCGATTCAGATCAACGAAGTGCTCACGTCTTATTTTGTTCAAAAGAACGTAAAGCTCGTCGACTTTAAGCTAGAGTTCGGAACAGATGCTAACGGAAACCTTATGCTCGCTGATGAAATTTCTCCTGATACTTGCCGTTTATGGGATGCAGAAACGAACGAGAAACTCGATAAAGATGTATTTCGCCGAGGATTAGGAAGTTTAACAGATGCTTATGAAAAAATACTACAACGTCTAGGAGGCCTATCATGTACAAAGTAAAGGTGTATGTAACATTAAGAGAGAGTGTATTAGATCCGCAAGGTAAGGCAGTAATGAGCTCGCTTCACAAAATGGGACAGTCAGAGGTTGAAGATGTACGTATTGGTAAGTATCTGGAGTTAACGCTTCAAAAAGGCGATTACGATCTAGATGAAAAAATCGTGAACATGTGCTCGAAACTTTTATCGAATCCGGTGATTGAAGACTACCGCTACGAGGTGGAGGAGGTTGTCGCACAGTGAAGTTTGCTGTAATCGTTTTTCCGGGATCAAACTGTGACACTGACATGTATCATGCTGTAAAAGATGAGCTCGGCGCTGAAGTTGAGTACGTCTGGCATGACGCTACGAACTTAAATCAATTTGACGGTATTTTATTGCCTGGTGGTTTCTCTTATGGAGATTACCTCCGTTCTGGCGCTATCGCACAATTCTCAAACGTAATGACAGAAGTGGTCAAAGCAGCACGCGAAGGAAAACCAGTTCTTGGCGTTTGTAACGGATTTCAAATTTTACTTGAAACAGGACTTCTGCCAGGAGCGATGCGTCGCAATGAATCATTGAAATTCATCTGCCAGCCAGAAGAGCTAGTCGTTGAAAACACATCAACGATCTTCACGACTCAGTACGAAAAAGGAGAAGTAATCTCCGTTCCAGTCGCACATGGTGAAGGAAACTATTATTGCGATGAAGAGACGCTGCAACAGCTAAAGGCAAACAACCAGATCGTATTCACGTATAAAAACAATCCGAACGGATCGGTTGAAAACATTGCAGGTATCACGAACGAAGAAGGCAACGTGCTAGGTATGATGCCACATCCGGAACGCGCGGTTGATGAGCTTTTAGGTAGCAAAGATGGTCTTAAATTATTTCAATCTATTGTGAAGAGCTGGAGGGAACGTTATGTCGCTGCAACATGAACCAACAAGTTCACAAATTAAGAAGCAAAAATTATACCGTGAGATGGGTTTAAGTGATTCAGAGTTTGAACTCGTAGAAAAGATTATCGGCAGATCTCCTAACTGGACGGAAACAGGACTGTTCTCCGTTATGTGGAGTGAGCACTGTTCTTATAAAAACTCAAAACCAGTACTTAGCAAGTTCCCTACAAAAGGTGAGCGCGTCCTTCAAGGTCCTGGTGAAGGTGCTGGAATCGTGGATATCGGTGACGGTCAAGCGGTTGTTTTCAAGATCGAATCTCATAACCACCCTTCAGCGATCGAGCCTTATCAAGGAGCGGCAACAGGTGTCGGTGGAATCATCCGTGACGTTTTCTCGATGGGAGCGCGTCCGATCGCGATGCTGAACTCGCTTCGTTTTGGAGAGTTAGAGTCTCCGCGTGTGAAGTATTTGTTCGAGCAAGTAGTAGCGGGGATTGCAGGCTACGGCAACTGTATCGGAATTCCTACGGTTGGAGGAGAAGTTCAATTTGATCCATCATACGAAGGCAATCCGCTCGTTAACGCGATGTGTGTCGGTCTGATCGACCATAAAGACATTAAGAAGGGTCAAGCGAAAGGTGCTGGAAACTCTGTCATGTACGTTGGGGCAAAAACAGGCCGTGACGGCATCCATGGTGCAACATTTGCATCGGAAGAGCTTTCTGAAGCGTCAGAAGAAAAACGTCCAGCGGTTCAAGTTGGCGATCCTTTTATGGAAAAACTCGTTATGGAAGCGTGCTTAGAGCTGATTCATAACTGTGATGCACTTGTTGGGATTCAAGATATGGGTGCTGCGGGTCTTACGAGTTCGTCTGCTGAGATGGCAAGTAAAGCAGGCATGGGAATCGAGATGAACCTTGATCTTATTCCACAGCGTGAAACAGGAATGACAGCTTATGAGATGATGCTTTCCGAATCTCAAGAGCGCATGCTGTTAGTCGTTGAAAAAGGCCGTGAGCATGAAGTGGAAAAGATCTTTGCAAAATGGGATCTTGATTGCGTGACGGTTGGAAGAGTTATTGAAGAACAAGTACTGCGTTTGACGCATCAAGGTGAGATTGTAGCGGATGTACCGGTAGATGCTCTTGCAGAGGATGCTCCGGTTTATCATAAGCCATCAAAAGAACCTGCTTATTATGGCGAGTTCCAAGCGCAAGCAGATTACTTACCAGAGATTACTAGCTTCAAATCTACGTTGCTCTCTCTTTTGAAGCAGCCTACGATCGCGAGCAAAGAGTGGGTTTACAACCAGTATGACTATATGGTGCGCACGAATACGGTCGTAGCACCAGGATCAGATGCAGCAGTCGTTCGCATCCGCGGAACGAAAAAAGCGCTAGCGATGACAACAGACTGTAATTCTCGCTATCTCTATCTCGACCCAGAAGTAGGCGGCATGATTGCTGTTGCTGAAGCAGCTCGTAATCTCGTATGTTCAGGAGCACAGCCTCTTGCGGTGACAGATTGCTTGAACTACGGAAATCCTGAAAAGCCAGAGATCTTCTGGCAGTTAGAGAAATCAGCTGACGGTATGAGTGCGGCATGCAACAAACTCGCAACGCCGGTTATCGGCGGTAACGTATCTCTTTATAACGAAACAAACGGTGTAGCCGTTTATCCAACGCCTGTTATCGGAATGGTTGGTTTGATTGAAGATACGAAACATATCGTGACGCAAGACTTTAAAGAAGCAGGCGACATCATCTATCTAATTGGTGAAAGCAAAGCTGAATTTGGCGGAAGTGAACTTCAGAAGATGAAAGAAGGCCGCATCTTCGGTAAAGCACCACACATCGATTTAGAAGTTGAAGAAACAAGACAGCGCGATCTTTTAGCAGCGATTCATAAAGGATTGATCGCATCTGCACATGACGTTGCAGAAGGCGGACTATCTGTTGCACTTGCCGAGTCTGTAATGGACGGAAAAGTAGGAGCGAGCGTAACGTTAACAGATGAGCCGATCGGAAGTCTTTTCGGAGAATCTCAATCCCGTTTCTTAGTCACAGTAAAACCTGCACATCAAGATGAGTTCCAACAGCTTGTAAAAGACGCAAAAATCATAGGTTTTGTACGTTCTGAGAGCGGTCTAGCGATCGATAATGAGCAGGGTGAAGAGTTGTTATCCTGCACGCTCCAGGAGATGCAAGACGCCTGGAAAGGAGCTATTCCATGCTTGCTGACATCAAAGGCTTAAACGAAGAATGTGGTGTGTTCGGAATCTGGGGTCACCCGGATGCCGCACAACTCACGTATTACGGGTTGCACAGTCTGCAGCACCGCGGACAAGAAGGAGCAGGTATCGTTGTAACAGACGGTGAGCGCCTGAGAACACATAAAGGAAGCGGACTTGTTAACGATGTGTTCAGCAAAGGGGAGCTCGAAGGACTGATCGGACATGGTGCAATCGGCCATGTTCGGTATTCCACAGCAGGAGGTAATGAACTTGCAAATGTTCAGCCACTCTTATTCCGTTCGCAAACAAGTTCACTTGCACTTGCTCATAACGGAAACCTTGTAAATGCCAACGCGTTAAAACATCAGCTAGAATCGCAAGGAAGCATCTTTCAAACCACTTCAGATACTGAAGTGCTTGCTCATCTGATCAAGCGCAGCGGTTATTTTACACTAAAAGAAAAAGTACAGAACGCTTTAACGATGCTAAAAGGTGCGTATGCATTCTTAGTGATGACGGAGAACGAGATGATGGTTGCGCTTGATCCGAACGGCTTACGCCCATTGTCACTCGGTATGCTAGGTGATGCGTATGTGGTCGCTTCTGAAACGTGTGCGTTCGATGTAGTTGGAGCAACATACGTGCGTGACGTGCAGCCGGGAGAGCTTTTAATCATTAATGAAGACGGACTAAGAGTTGATACGTTCTCAACTTCTGTTCAGCGCTCCATGTGTTCGATGGAATATATTTATTTTTCACGACCAGACAGCAACATCGAAGGAATCAATGTTCATGCGGCTCGTAAAAGTCTTGGGAAAAAGATGTATGAAGAAGCGCCGATTGAAGCGGATGTTGTAACCGGTGTGCCTGATTCTAGTATCTCAGCTGCGATCGGTTATGCAGAAGCATCCGGTATTCCATATGAGATCGGGTTGATCAAGAATCGCTATGTCGGTCGGACGTTCATCCAGCCTTCTCAAGAGCTTCGTGAACTTGGTGTAAAGATGAAGCTTTCGCCGGTTCGAGGAATCGTAGAAGGAAAGCGAGTCGTGATGGTAGATGATTCAATCGTACGCGGAACGACAAGCCGCCGAATCGTTAAGATGCTGCGTGCTGCGGGCGCTACAGAAGTTCACGTACGCATAACAGCGCCACCGATCGCGCATCCGTGCTATTACGGCATCGATACGTCCGAACGAGCAGAACTGATCGCATCTAAGCATTCAGTTGATGAAATTCGTGAAATTATTGGTGCTGATTCATTATCGTTTATTTCCGTAGAAGGATTGATGGAAGGCATCGGACGTTCAAATGCCGAGCCGAACTGCGGACAATGTTTAGCTTGTTTTACAGGACGATATCCAACAGAAATTTATCCAGATACTGTTTTACCATATGAAAAAGAGCTTGTTTAAAGGGGGAGAAGACGATGGCAGAAGCATATAAGCAAGCAGGCGTGAACATCGAAGCAGGATATGAAGCGGTCGATCGTATCAAGAAGCATGCACAGAGAACGAAGCGTCCGGAAGTATTAGCGGGTCTTGGTGGATTTGGGGCGATGTTCGATCTATCCGGATTCTCACATAAAGAGCCGGTGCTCATTTCCGGAACAGACGGAGTAGGTACGAAACTGATGCTTGCGTTCATGGCGGATAAGCATGACACGATCGGTGTAGATGCAGTTGCGATGTGTGTGAACGATATCGTAGCGCAAGGTGCTGAGCCGCTTTATTTCCTGGACTATATTGCTTGCGGCACGCTTCACCCTGAAAAGATTGAACAGATCGTTAGTGGGATCGCGGATGGCTGTGAACAAGCGGGATGTGGGCTCATCGGCGGAGAAACGGCTGAGATGCCTGGCATGTACGACAGTGAAGAGTACGATCTTGCGGGGTTCACAGTCGGAATCGCAGAAAAATCGAAGCTGATCAACGGCGCTGCTATCTCCGAGAACGATGTATTGATCGGCCTTGCTTCAAACGGTCTTCATTCCAACGGCTTTTCACTCGTTCGTAAAGTTTTATTAGAAAACGCAGGTCTTGATCTGAACGAACACATTGAAAGCTTATCTAAAACATTAGGTGAAGAGCTGTTAACACCGACTCGCATCTATGTAAAACCGTTGCTTGAAGTGTTCAATCAGTTTGATGTGAACGGGGTTGCTCATATTACAGGCGGCGGTTTCATCGAAAACATTCCACGTATGCTGCCAGAAGGTCTTGCGGCAGAAGTAGATTATGGTTCATGGCCGGTACCTGCAATCTTTGATCTGATCGAAGAAAAAGGAAACCTCACACGTAAAGAGATGTTCACAACGTTTAACATGGGAATTGGAATGGTGCTCTCGGTTTCAGAAGAAAATATGCTCCCGATCATCCGCCTTTTAGAAGAAACAGGCGAGAAGCCTTACATCATCGGTCGCGTGAAGCAAGGTGAAGGCGTGATCTTTGGTGGAGGAAACATCGAATGAGAAAAATAGCTGTATTTGCTTCTGGAAGCGGAAGTAACTTTCAAGCCATCGTAGATGCGGTTGAAGCAGGTGAGCTTCAAGCGGATATCGAGCTTTTAGTATGTGATAAACGGGGTGCAAAGGTGATCGATCGTGCGCGCCACTTTGGAATTCCGACGTACTCGTTCTTACCTAAAACATTTGCATCAAAAGCTGATTTTGAAAAAGAAATCGTTTCTGAACTTCAATCCTATGGAGTAGAATTTATCGTTCTCGCAGGATATATGAGGCTGGTTGGTGAGGTATTATTAAAAGCGTATGAAGGCTGTATCATCAATATCCATCCTTCATATCTGCCAGCTTTTCCTGGTAAGAATGCAGTCGGACAAGCACTGAAAGCGAACGTTGCCGAAACAGGTGTAACGGTTCATTATGTAGACAGTGGCATGGATACAGGTCCGATCATCGAACAAGTTCGCATCCCCGTATTGCCTGGCGATACAGAGCAAACCTTACAGCAGCGCATTCAAAAAGCAGAGCACCAATTGTACCCAGCCATCATCAACAAACTATTACAAAAAGACACCGTAGGAGGCATCTTACATTGACGATCAAACGTGCACTCATAAGCGTATCAAATAAAGAAGGATTACTTCATTTTGCAGAAAAACTAGCTCAACACGGCGTAGAGATCATCTCTACAGGCGGAACAAAAAAGGCGTTACAAGACGCAGGAATTCCTGTTATCGGTATTTCTGAAGTAACGGGTTTCCCAGAAATCATGGACGGACGTGTTAAAACGCTTCATCCAAAAATCCATGGCGGTTTACTCGCTGTTCGAGATAATGAGACACACCAAAAAGCGATGCAAGAAAATGAGATCTCTCCGATCGATCTTGTTGTTGTAAACCTTTATCCGTTCAAAGAGACGATCGCAAAAGAAGGAACAACATTCGCTGACGCGATCGAGAACATCGACATCGGCGGACCGAGCATGCTTCGTTCGGCAGCAAAAAATCACGCTTACGTAACAGTCGTAGTTGATCCGGCAGACTATGAGACAGTAGCAGGTGAGCTTGAAGGTGCAGGGGCCGTAAGTGAAGAGACACGACGCAGACTTGCAGCGAAGACGTTCCGTCATACAGCGGCGTATGATGCGTTAATTGCAGAATACTTAACAGCAGCTGTAGAAGAGGAGCACCCGGAATCTTACACGGTCACATATGAAAAGAAACAGGACCTTCGCTATGGTGAAAACCCACATCAAAAAGCCGCGTTTTATTCGACGCCACTGAAGAACACGCTCTCTCTAACTGACGCTGAACAGCTTCACGGAAAAGAGCTTTCGTACAACAATATCAATGACGCAGATGCAGCACTTTCAATCGTAAAAGAATTCGTTGATCCAGCTGTAGTTGCGGTGAAACACATGAATCCATGTGGCGTTGGAACAGGCGCAACGATTTTTGAAGCTTATAATCGTGCATTTGAAGCAGACCCTGTATCGATCTTTGGCGGCATCATCGCTGCTAACACAGAAATAGATGAAGAAACCGCTCAAAAGCTGAGTGAGATTTTCCTGGAGATCATTATCGCTCCTTCATTTACTGAGAAAGCGTTAGAGATTTTAACGAAAAAGAAAAACATCCGTTTATTAAAATTAGATTTTACAGAAGGCAAAGGGATCGCTAAAAAAATCACAACCGTTTCTGGCGGAATGTTAGTTCAAGAGGAAGACGTTTACGGTTTGGATGATGCGAACGTAACAATTCCTACAAAGCGCCAGCCGACAGAGCAAGAGTGGAAAGATCTAAAGCTTGCTTGGAAAGTGGTAAAACACGTGAAATCTAACGCGATTGTCTTAGCGAAAGACGAAATGACAGTAGGTGTTGGTGCGGGTCAGATGAACCGCGTTGGCGCAGCAAAGATTGCGATCGAGCAAGCGGGGGAACGTGCACAAGGTTCTGCTCTTGGATCAGATGCATTCTTCCCAATGGATGACACTGTAGAAGCAGCGGCACGCGCTGGCGTAACAGCGATCATCCAGCCAGGAGGATCGATTAAGGATGAAGATTCAATTAAAAAAGCAGACGAGCACGGGATCACGATGGTGTTCACAGGCGTAAGACACTTTAAGCATTAATTCTTTACTGAAGGTTGTATAGCTGAAAGTAGTTGATTTCCGCTCCAGGTTGCACGCTTTCCATGGGGCGAACGGTGAGCCTCCTGCCGCTTTGCGCCCTTAGGAGTCTCCACCTGACCGCTCGTCCCATAGGAGTCGGCAACCTTCCGCTCCAATCAACTTGCATAAGAAGTACAAAAAGAAAAAATCTAAAAGACAATCGCTTAGCCTTTTCTCAGATGTTTTATTAAGAAGTCTTTTAAATTATTGAATTAGTTCAAAACGTCTTTAGCATCAGTTCGTGACTTACAAACTAAAGTGCCAACAGCCTTTAGTATTACCTATAAACTTCACTGATTAGGTTGATAGGAGTGCAAGGTGCGAGACTCCTGCGGGACAGGTGGGCGGGTGAGACACTTATACGTGAAACGTACGAATGTGGCTCACCGCCTGCCCCGCGGAAAGCGAGCACCTGGAACGGAGATCAACCAACTACTATCAAGGACATCGTGAAACAACGTTTATCATTTTATAAAGGAGGTAGCAACCATGAACGTTCTTGTAATCGGTAAAGGTGGACGTGAACATGCGCTCGTGTGGAAGTTTGCCAACAGTCCGAGCGTATCACAAGTGTTTGCTGCACCAGGAAACCCAGGCATGGCTCAACAAGCAACATGCGTTTCAATCAAAGAAACGAACATCGAAGAGCTTGTCACTTTTGCAAAAACAAACGAAATCGGATTAACATTCGTTGGCCCTGAAGTTCCTCTGCTAGAGGGAATCGTAGATCGTTTCAAAGAAGAAGGCCTTGTTATTTTCGGTCCATCTAAAGCGGCAGCAGAGATCGAAGGCTCAAAATCATTCGCGAAGAATCTTATGAAAAAGTATGACATTCCTACAGCAGCTTCTGAAACGTTTACGAATCACGATGAGGCTATAGCATATGTTCGAGAAAAAGGAGCACCGATCGTCTTAAAAGCGGACGGGCTTGCTGCAGGTAAAGGTGTCATTGTGGCAATGACCTTAGAAGAAGCGGAAGAAGGTTTACATGAACTGATGGTAGACAAACGCTTTGGTTCGGCGAGCGAAACGGTTGTTGTTGAAGAATTTCTTGAAGGGGAAGAATTTTCATTAATGTCTTTTGTACATGATGCAATTTTCCTTCCGATGGAGATCGCTCAAGATCATAAACGTGCCTATGACGAAGATAAGGGTCCGAACACAGGTGGGATGGGGGCATACTCTCCAGTTCCTCAAATTTCTGACGCTGATATTCAAAAAGCCATCAAAGAGATCGTTCAGCCGACTGTTTCTGCGATGAAAGAAGAAGGCACTCCTTTTACAGGAATCCTTTATGCGGGGTTGATCTTAACGAAGAATGGTCCAAAAGTGATCGAGTTTAACGCACGCTTTGGTGATCCTGAAACACAAGTAATTCTGCCTCGATTGCAAAATGATCTGGCTGATCTACTTTTATCTTTGTTAAACGGCAAAAAGCCGGAACTTCAATGGTCTGAAGAATCCGTACTTGGTGTTGTTCTTGCATCTCATGGTTATCCTGTTTCTTCTTCAGAACCTCAAGTGATCATGGGGCTAGAAAACATTTCAGGTGATTCTAACGTGTTTCACGCGGGTACGAAAAGAAGAGATGAAACTCTTTTAACAGATGGTGGCCGAGTATTATTGGTAGCGTCTAAAGGACATTCATTAAGTGAAGCTCAGGATAATGTCTACAGAGAGATAAAGAAAATCACGTGCGAAGGTTCATTCTATCGCAAAGATATCGGGTTTCGAGCTATTTCGCACGTCTCTTCTTAATAAATACAAACGAGATGGCGATGATTCCGCCAATCAACAGAATGTAGAGAAAAGCTGTATCCATTAAATATTCGTAACTCATATGGCTAACCTCCTATATGGAATGTTGAAGGCTGAGGGACAATGGTTAATAAAAACCTTGTTCGTCAGCCTTCATTAATTGGATTTGGATGAGATGTGGCCGAGTCCGTGTTCGGAGCTGCGGTTTCCATGGGTTTAGGTGGCTGTATAATAGACAACGGTTTCCACCGCCGCAAGAGCTGCATCCCAATAAAGATGACAAAACCTACTATCACGTACGTTACATAAGGAACAGCACTTTGTCCGCCATCTGCGACTTCAAACAATCGTCCTCCGATTGAATTTCCTATCGCTTCTCCTATCCCTGTAAAGACGCTTGCTAATCCAAAGAACATGCCAAGAAATCGTGCAGCCGCAAGTTGTGAGATCGATGTATCCAACGTAGGCATGATCAACATTTCGCCTGTGATAAAGATGATGCCGGTAAAAACAAAGAAGAATAAAGTGTTCGCAAAATACAAACTTCCAAGAGCTGATCCGATACAGATTGCCCCTATACCAACAGAAGTGAGGGGATGGATGTTTCGGATAATATTTTTGGTAATGAGCGTTTGAGTCAATATGACCGTCATGCTGTTGATGGTCCAGATGATGCTTATATCTTTTCCGTTAGATAACACATTTTCAGCTCGAAGCGGGAGCACGAGTGCAAACTGTACGTAAAGAGCCCAAACAAAGATGGTTGCAATCACAAAAACGAGGAAGGGAATGTTTTTTAACGCTTGTCGATATTCACTCCACTTTACTTCTCGGCAGTTTTCGTCCCCACAGCCTGCTGGCAAGAAGAACCAGCTGATCACACTTGCTCCTAAATAAATGACAGCAGCTGTGATGAAGATTAGTTTTGAGCTTCCTGTAAACAAAGCAAAGACGGTCAATCCAGCAATCGCCATCCCAATGTTGGCAAAGATTCCACGTAATGAAAAAGCAGTTGATCTCATATCTGCTTGAACGAGAGATGAAATAAATGCTTTGGTGGAAGGTGCATTAAGCCCAAGACCAAGCCCGCTGATCGCAGCAGTTAACAATATGAGTGAATAACTTGAAAAATAAGCGAAACCTATCAGCCCGCCAGCCCGTATTAAAGCACCAAGCGCGATGATAAAACGTCTGCCTGTTCGGTCAGCGAATACGCCTCCGACTACACTTCCTACTTGCATGAAGATCGAGATAACAGCGAGAGTAAACCCAATCTGTGCTGCTGTTAGTCCGGTTTCCACTTTTAACAGGATGGGAAGGACAGGCAAGACAAGATACGAGCCAAGATGGGTAATAAAGACAACGACCAATAGACTGAATAGTGGTCTGTTGCCTTTTAATAAAGAATGAGTGGGCATAGTGCTGCCTCCTTCTTATTATGAAGGGTTGAACGGAGAACCTTCTTCCGCGATGTTACCAAGATCCATGTCGTTCATTTCTTTGCTTTTGTGAAGAAGGTCAGTCACTGGGCAGTAGCGAACGATTCCTTCTGCTACTTTCATCGCACCCATTAAAATCATAAGGATGTATGACTCTTTGTAAGGCTTTCTTGTCAGCTTTGCTGTATAAACAGAAAGCAGTGTCAGACCTGCAATAATACGAATCATGCTATTAACTAAACCGATATTTTGTCTCATTGTGATACTCCTTTCAATTTTCACCAATTTGTTTGATGAATATGGTATTCTTGAAAAAACGAAATTTTCAGAGAGAAGACAGGTGATCCAACATGAACCAACACATTGCTTTTTGGACAAAAGCGCAAATGCGCAAACAAGTGGCCGTCATTCAAGGTGAATTGGCACCGTCGCTTGTCTTAACAAACGCTACTTATTTGAACACAGCTCTAAAAAAATGGGTAAAAGCAAACATCTGGATCCTTCAAGACCGTATCGTCTATGTAGGCGAAAAGATGCCTGAACATACAAAAGGAACGGAAATCACAGATCTAGAAGGTAAGTTTGTTGTGCCGGGGTATATTGAACCTCATTGTCATCCGTTTCAACTTTATAATCCCCAGTCGCTCTCGCGATATGCATTGCAGCGTGGAACGTCTGTATTTTTAGCCGATAACTTTATGCTGCTTTTTGAAATGAATATTTCGAAAGCGCTTTCTTTTATGGAAGACATGAACGACCTGCCTTCTAATTTCTTTTGGTGGTGTCGTTATGACGCACAAACTGAGCTCTTAGAAGAAGAGAATTATTTTTCGGAAAAAAGTGTGAGACAGCTGCTTGAGAGCCCCTATGTTCTTCAAGGTGGTGAATTAACGAGCTGGCCACGCGTTCTGCATGGCGATGATACGCTTTTGCATTGGATGCTGAAGACGAAGAAAGCAGGTAAGAAGATCGAAGGACATCTGCCAGGAGCTTCTGAGAAAACATTAACAGCGATGACGCTGCTCGGTGTTGATTGTGATCATGAGGCGATGACAGGTACAGAAGTGATGGACCGATTGAATGCCGGGCTACAAGTGTCGCTTCGTTATTCTTCGATTCGTCCAGATCTGCCGAAATTATTGCGTCAGATGAAAGAAGAAGGCATCACGAACTTTGAACGAATTTTTATGACGACTGATGGTTCCACTCCTGCTTTTTATGAAGAAGGGGTTACAGATAAGATGCTGCAGATCGCGCTGGAAGCAGGGCTTGATCCAGTGGATGCGTATATGATGGTCTCTTATAACGTGGCTAGATATTATGGTCTAGATCACCTCTTTGGCATGGTTGCTGCAGGAAGAGTCGCACATTTAAATATTTTAGATGACGTAACAAATCCTCTCCCTGAATCTGTTTTGGCAAAAGGAAAATGGATGAAACGTGACGGGAAAGATGTTAGTGACGATCGTGACTTTCAATTTGATTGGGAAGGTCATGGCATCAAAAAAAGAGAGATCACATGGGACCTCCAAGATGAAGATTTTCAGTTTTCAGGTCTCGTTGGAATAGAAATGTACAATAGTGTCATCACACGGCCATATAATGTATCGATCAATCCTTTTTCTGAAGAGATTAACGGAGAATCAGACGAGTGTTTCTTAATGCTGATCGATAAAGAAGGAAAGTGGAGAATCAATACAGTCGTAAAGGGTTTTGCGAAAAATCTGTATGGATTTGCGAGCTCGTATTCCAATACGGGAGATCTTTTGATCATCGGAAAAAGCAAAAAAGATATGGCTGTGGCGTTCGAACGCTTGAAAGAAGTCGGCGGAGGCATCGTTCTCGCGGAGAGAGGCGAGATCGTCGCTGAGATAAAACTTCCTTTAGCGGGAGGAATGTCGAATCTTAGTATAGAAGAACTAGTGGTAGAAGAGAAAAGATTAACGAATGCACTAAGAGAAAGAGGCTACCAATACGAAGATCCGATCTATTCGCTTTTGTTTTTCTCATCCACACACTTGCCATACATCCGCATTACGCAAAGAGGCATTTACGATGTTAAAAAGAAAGGGTTACTCTTTCCTTCGATTATGCGTTAATATAGAAAAGGATTGGGCAAAATAATACGATACAAAGGTAGTGAGCCCAATGAAAAAATGGTATCTCATCTTGATGTCAATCATGATGGTATTAACGCTGTCTGCATGTAAAGACGCAAGAGATAAAGTTTTAGAAGACGGTAAAGTAGATAAAGCTGAAGCTACGGATTCAAAAAAAGAGGAGTTTTCTTCTGTTTATCCACTCACTGGCTTGGGAACGAATGAAGAGGTAGATCATCAAGCGGTTTCGGTCATGGTGAACAACCACCCGAAAGCACGCCCGCAATCTGGACTTCATAAAGCTGATATCGTATACGAAGTATTAGCTGAGGGAGAACTTACACGCTTTTTGGCTATCTTCCAAAGTGAGATGCCAGAAGTAGTAGGACCGGTTCGCAGCGCGAGAGATTATTACATCGAGCTTTCACGTGGCTACAATGCGTTATTCGTGGCACACGGGTTCAGTCCAGAAGCGAAAGAGATTCTAGATAGCGGAACGATTGATCACCTGAACGGAATGGATTACGATGGAATTCTTTTTAATCGGGCTGATTTCAGAAAAGCGCCTCACAACTCTTACATCACCTATGAAAATATTCAAAAAGGGATGGAGAAGATTGGCGCCGAGCAATCAGATCATCTCGATATGCTTGCGTTCTTAACTTCTAAAAGTGCTAAAGCTATAGAAGGTGCATCTGCAAAAGACATTCAAATCTCTTATGCAGGTGGGGAAACAGTAGGATTCACGTACTCTATTAAGAAGAAAACGTACGCGAGAAGCAGCAACAATGATCCAACGATAGATCGTGAGACCGAAACACCCATTACGGTTAGCAATGTATTCATTGTTGAAGCGGCACACCGGGTAATCGATGATGCCGGCAGACGAGAGATCAACTTAACGTCAGGCGGAGATGCGATTCTGATTCAGAATGGTGTCGCACAAAACATTTCGTGGAAAAATGAAGATGGAAGAATCGTTCCGGACGGTGGAGCGTTCGTTCCAGGAAAGACATGGATTAACATTGTACCGAGTGGAATGACAGATTCGGTTAAGATGCAATAAAAAGGAGTGCATGTTTCATGCAAATTGATAAATTACGAGGAAAAGCATTAGATCAGCTTTTTGAATCGGTTTTGTCGCTAAAGGATATGGAAGAATGCTATCGATTCTTTGATGACCTTTGTACGATGAACGAGATTCAATCTTTGGCACAGCGACTTGAAGTAGCGCGCATGCTTCGTGAAGGCAAAACCTATCACAAGATCGAGAGCGAAACGGGAGCGAGCACCGCAACCATCTCACGTGTAAAACGTTGCTTGAATTTTGGAAACGACGCATACGCGATGGTACTCGACCGCGTTCATGAAGAAGAAGAAGCAAAATAATGAGACGAAAACCTGCCTGAGAGGTGGGTTTTTGTTTTTTGTGAAGGTAGGGTAGCGGGAGGGAATTTAAGTTTGTCGATAGATATCGAGGATTGTAGACTCGTGGATAAACTGGAAAAACTTTTGGATTCAACGCTAAAACTCGTGGATTGAGCACTCAAACTTGTGGATTGAGAGCAAAAACTTTAGGATTCAGGCTGAGCACAGTATTTTTCCCACTCTGTAAACCTCAAAATGTAAGCTTGGCGGCAGCCAAGCACCCATATATACTTTAAATATTGACAGAAACCACACTACAACTTATATTTGTATGTACAAACAACATTAAAGGATGTAAAGAGGTGCCATAATGCCAGAAAAGTATCTAGAAAACTGCTTATATTTTACCGTTAACAAACTTTCTCGCGTTATTTCAAAAATGGCTGAGGAATCGTTTAGACCAACAGGAATTACGCCTACTCATGGCTTTATGATGATGCTCGTGAACAATAAACCAGGCATCTCTCAATCGGAATTGGCGGAAGAACTACACATGACACCAAGTACGATTACGAGATTTGTGGACAAGCTTGTTGTTAAGGGACTTGCAGAGCGTAAGGTCCAAGGAAAGATGTCGCACATTCATCCGACACAAGCGGGCATTGAGATTCAAACAGATCTCGAAAAAGCATGGAAAGATCTATACCGAATATACTCCGATCTTTTAGGAGAAGAAGAAGGAAAAGCACTCACAAAAGCCACACATCTAGCAGCAGGACAGCTCGAGTCATAAATGAGCTCTCTTCTTTATCATTTAAGTTGTTTGTACAAGCAAATGTTAATGTATTTATATAAGGCTCCCGTTTCTGAAGCATTTGTGGCTTTTAAATCTTTTATTTCTGCCTCATTGCAAGGTGATTGTAACGCAAGGTTGCCGACTCCTACGGGACGAGCGATCAGGTGGAGACTCCTAAAGGCGCGTAGCGGCAGGAGGCTCACCGTACGCCCCGTGGAAAGCGAGCGACCTGGAGTGGAAATCAACTTCTTTCAAAGCTTCAATGCAAACGAAAACAGCCTAATAAAGGAGACTCACACAAATGAAAAAAACACTCGTCATTATCGCACATCCTAATCTACAAAACTCTACAGTAAATAAAAGATGGGCAGAGGAAATAGAAAAACAAGACCATGTTACGGTTCGAAAACTTTATGACCTGTATCCAGACGGGAAAGTGAACGTTGACGAAGAACAACGTATGCTGTTGCAGCACGATCGAATCGTTCTTCAATTTCCGTTCTACTGGTACAGCTCACCTTCTCTTTTAAAAGAATGGCAAGATCAAGTGCTAGCTTTCGGATGGGCATACGGTCCTGGTGGTGATGCACTTCATGGAAAAGAATTAGTACTAGCGATCTCAACGGGCGGACCAGACTTCTCTTATAAAGCAGGAGGCTACAACCACTATACGATGAGCGAACTGCTTCGTCCGTTCCAAGCGACATCTAATTTAATCGGAACACGTTATATCACGCCGTTCGTCTTCCATAGTGCGATTCGCGCTTCAGAGGAAGTTGTTGAACAAAGCGCGCAGAACTATGTCTCATACGTTTTGAATCCTGAAATTTAATTAAATTCATTTTTCATCAAGCTCATTTGGACTTGGTCGCGGCAGTTTCCGCGAATCCATTCTGCCTGTCTGACGACGCCTTCTGCTTGGAAGCCTAGTCGGCGGGCGAGCTTGATGCTTTTTTCATTTTGAACCGCAGCACGCAGCTCCACGCGATTCAGCATCAACGTATAATAGGCATACATCAGCATTCCTTTTACCGCGCGTTGTGCGATTCCATGACCTTCGAATCCTGATCCTACCCAATAACCAAGCATACCTGATTGGTTATGCCACTTAATGTCATATAGAGCTACAGATCCTGCTACTTGTCCGCGATACCAAATAAAAAGAAACACGTCTGTTTGTTCTTTCATCTTTTTATTCACCGTTTTAATAAACTGACGCATCTCACCACTAGATTGGGTGTAATCGACCCAGCTTATCCAAGGTCCAAGATGATGACGAGATTTTTCTAACATTCTATAGATGATGTCGGATTCTTTAATGTCTGCTTGTTTTAGCATGATTTCGTCGTCGATATGCCACATAAGCATAGCTATTCCTCCTAAAAAGCAGTATGAACTTCACAATCTTTCCACATGATGAATCATAGAGCGAGAACCTTATTTTTGTTATAATGCAGAAGTAAAGAACTGGCTTGTTAAAATTGCAGGCACGGGTGTTTTTAAATATGAAAGGAAGAACACAATGTTTGATTACCGAAAATGGAAGCATGTGTTTAAGCTAGACCCAGATAAAGAGATTAGTGACAGTGACCTTGAACGAATCTGTGAGAGCGGAACGGACGCTGTTATCGTTGGGGGATCTAGTGGCGTAACGCTTGATAATACGTTAGACCTTATGTCACGAATCCGCAGATATGCGGTTCCTTGTGTGCTTGAAGTATCTAATATCGAATCACTTACACCAGGATTCGATTTTTACTATATTCCTACCGTATTAAATGCAAAGGATACTAACTTCATTACGGGGCTTCATACAGAAGCATTAAAAGAATTTGGTGACATCATGAACTGGGACGAGATCCTTACCGAAGGATACTGCATCTTAAATCCAGATTGTGAGGCGGCAAAACGGTCGAGTGCCGACACAGATCTCTCAGCAGATGATGTTGTAGCATATGCCCGCTTGGCCGAAAAAATGTTTAAGCTTCCCATCTTTTATCTGGAATACAGCGGCACGTATGGTGATGTTGATATCGTTCGCCAAGTTAAGAGCGTACTTGAAAACACGACCCTCTATTATGGAGGCGGCATTCATTCGGCTGAACAAGCGAAAGAGATGGCAGAGTTTGCAGATACAGTTGTCGTCGGGAACGTTATTTATGACGACCTAAACAGAGCGATTGAAACCGTTGAAGCGGTTAAGGGTAAAAGTTGATAAAATATCGAAAATGAGTGAGAATAAAAATAAGAATATATGTTCGGGCGGTGAATGAAGAATGAGTATGCATCAAATGATTGAGAAGCTATTATCAGGATTGAATCCTGAACAGAAAGCGGCAGTAAAACATACAGACGGACCATTATTATTGATGGCTGGAGCGGGAAGCGGTAAGACGAGAGTGTTAACCCATCGTATAGCTTATTTAATGATGGAAAAAGAAGTGGCACCATGGAACATTCTTGCGATCACGTTTACAAATAAAGCGGCACGAGAGATGAAAGAAAGGGTCGCGAAGATTACAGGACCAGTAGCAGAAGAGATCTGGATCTCTACATTCCACTCCATGTGCGTACGTATTTTACGCCGTGATATCGATCGAATTGGAATCAACCGTAACTTTACGATTTTAGATGCTACAGATCAATTGTCTGTTGTAAAAGCCGTATTGAAAGATTTGAACTATGACCCTAAAAAATACGAACCTCGTGGAATATTAAGTGCGATCTCGTCT
This sequence comes from Bacillus sp. E(2018), assembly GCF_005503015.1. NCBI lineage: Bacteria > Bacillati > Bacillota > Bacilli > Caryophanales > Bacillaceae > Bacillus > Bacillus sp. E(2018). The sequence continues at coordinate 23,716 of NZ_SCOL01000003.1, forward strand.
TTAAAGAACGAACTAAAAACAGCAGCAGATTTTGCAAAAGTGGCGAACGGACACTTTGAAGGTGTTGTTCAAGAAGTTTATGAAGGCTATGAAAAGCGTCTCCGCAAGAATCAGGCGTTAGATTTTGACGATCTGATCATGACGACAATCCAGCTTTTTGCAAAAGTACCTGAAGTGCTCGAGTTTTATCAACGCAAGTTTCAATATATTCATGTTGATGAGTATCAAGATACGAACAGAGCGCAATATATGCTCGTGAAGATGTTAGCGGATCGATTCCGTAACCTTTGTGTGGTAGGGGACTCCGATCAGTCGATCTATGGATGGCGTGGCGCGGATATTGCGAACATTCTATCGTTTGAAAAAGATTATAACGATGCTGAAGTTATCCTTTTAGAGCAAAACTATCGTTCTACGAAAAAGATTCTTCAAGCAGCTAATAAAGTGATCGAAAACAACATGAACCGTAAGCCAAAGAATCTTTGGACAGATAATACCGATGGCGCTAGTATCACGTACTACCAAGGTGACGATGAACAAGGAGAGAGCTATTACGTAACAGGTAAGATTCGTGAAGCTGTGTCATCAGGCAAACGTTCGTATAATGACATCGCGATTCTGTACAGAACGAATGCTCAATCTCGTGTTATTGAGGAAGTTTTAATCAAATCCAACATTCCGTACAACATCGTTGGCGGCACAAAGTTCTATGATAGAAAAGAGATCAAGGACATCCTTGCATACTTGCGTCTCATTTCGAATCCAGATGATGATATTTCACTTCAGCGAATTGTTAACGTACCGAAACGCGGGATTGGTGCGTCTTCTATGGATAAAGTGGCACAGTATGCGGCAAACAATGACCTCTCCATGTATCAAGCGCTTCAAGAAGTGGAGCAGATCGGTCTTAGTGCACGTGCAACGAACGCTTTAAGAGAGTTCTCTGAGTTTGTAACGAACTGGACGCGTCAGCAGGAATTTCTTTCTGTGACCGAACTAACGGAAGAAGTGCTTAGCAAGACGGGCTATCGTGATGCACTAAAAGCAGAGAAGACGATTGAAGCACAAAGCCGTCTAGAGAATATCGACGAGTTTATTTCTGTTACACAAGACTTTGAAAAGAAACAAGATGATAAATCATTGATCGCGTTCTTAACCGACCTGGCACTTGTTGCAGACATCGATAAGCTCGATGAAGATGCAGCAGACGACAAGCCGAAAGAATCTGTCGTACTGATGACGCTTCACTCTGCAAAAGGTCTGGAGTTTCCGATGGTCTTCTTAATGGGTCTGGAAGAAGGGGTATTCCCGCATAGTCGTGCTCTTTTTGAAGAGAATGAGATGGAAGAAGAACGTCGTCTCGCATACGTTGGAATCACGCGCGCTGAAGAAGAGTTATTCTTAACAAATGCTAGAATGCGTACCCTTTATGGACGTACGACGACGAATCCGGAATCGCGTTTTATCGCTGAGATTCCAGAAGATCTTATCGAGACAGAGGTAAAAGATAAGCCATCTGTACCGTGGGGAGCAAGTGCTCGCTCAGGTGGAGGATCAACGCCATCGTTCATGGCACCGAAAAAGAAAATGGTGACACCTGTCTATCAATCTTCTGGTGGGGAGAAACTGGAGTGGAGAGTAGGCGACAAAGTCAAACACCGTAAGTGGGAAACAGGAACCGTTGTAAGTATGCGTGGTTCAGGAGATTCAATGGAACTCGACATCGCGTTTCCACAGCCTGTAGGTGTGAAAAGACTGCTTGCTAAATTTGCCCCGATTGAAAAAGCGTAAGAAAAGAAGGAGTGGAACGGGTTGAACGAAGAACAAGCGAAGGAACGCATCCTGGAACTCCGGGAAATGCTAGAAAAATATAATTACGAATATCATGTACTAGATAAGCCGTCTGTACCTGATGCTGAATATGATCAGCTTATGAAAGAGCTGATCGAACTTGAAAACAATCATCCAGAACTTCATGACGAGCACTCGCCTACATCACGTGTAGGCGGTGCTGTTTTGGACTTTTTTGAAAAAGTAGAACATACCGTACCGATGCTGAGTCTCGGCAATGCCTTCAATGATCAAGATCTTCGTGATTTTGACCGCCGTGTAAGAGATGGCGTGGGTTCGAACGTTTCGTATGTAGCTGAACTCAAAATTGACGGTCTAGCTGTTTCGCTCACGTATCAGGAAGGTCGTTTTGTTCGAGGAGCTACACGCGGTGATGGCACAATCGGTGAAGATATAACGAATAATTTAAAAACGATCCGTTCTATTCCATTCAAGTTAAAAGAAGTTGTGATGCTTGAAGTTCGAGGAGAGGCGTTCATGCCGAAAAAATCCTTCCAAAAGCTGAATGCGCATAGAGAAGAAGAAGGACAAGAGCTTTTTGCAAATCCGCGAAACGCAGCAGCTGGATCTTTACGTCAACTTGATCCGAAGATTGCAGCGAGCCGTAACCTTGATATTTTTGTTTATGGTGTAGGAAAGCTCGAAGGACATTCGGTCGATTTCCACGACGAAAGCTTAACGTACTTAAATCACTTAGGTTTTAAAACAAATCCAGAGTGGAAAAAGTGCACGAACATTGAAGAAGTCATTGAATTTGTGAACAGTTGGCAGGAAAAACGCCCTGACCTTCCATATGAGATCGATGGGATCGTAATCAAGGTGAACTCTCTGTATCAGCAAGAGGAACTAGGATTTACGGCAAAGAACCCGCGTTGGGCGATCGCGTACAAGTTCCCTGCTGAAGAAGTGGTAACAAAGCTAGAAGGCATCGAGTTGAACGTCGGGCGTACGGGTGTTGTAACACCAACCGCGTTGCTTCAGCCTGTGTTAGTTGCGGGAACGACGGTAAAGCGTGCTTCGTTACATAATGAAGACTTGATTCGTGAAAAAGACATTAAGCTCGGTGACTATGTTGTGGTTAAAAAAGCCGGTGACATCATCCCTGAAGTCGTAAATGTAATCACGGAGCGCCGAACTGGTGATGAGATCGATTTTAATATGCCTACCGAGTGCCCGGAGTGCGACAGCAAGCTAGAGCGTTTAGACGGGGAAGTAGCACTGCGTTGTTTAAACCCGCAATGTCCGGCACAGATTCGAGAAGGATTCATTCACTTTGTATCGCGAAACGCCATGAACATTGATGGACTCGGTGAAAAAGTAGTCGCACAGCTATTTAAAGAAAAATTAATACAAAACTTTGCCGATTTGTTTAAGCTAGAGCGCGAGAAACTGTTAGAATTAGAGCGTATGGGCGAGAAGTCGGTAGACAACTTGCTTGCAGCAATCGAAAAGTCGAAAGAAAATTCTTTAGAGCGCCTGCTGTTTGGCCTTGGTATTCGTCACGTTGGAGCGAAAGCAGCGAAGACGATCGCGCAGCGCTTTGAAAATATGGATGGTTTGATGAGTGCTTCTAAAGAAGAGCTTTTAGCTGTTGAAGAGATCGGGGAAAAGATGGCCGACTCTATCCTGCTTTATTTTTCAAAGCCAGAAGTGCACGAGCTCGTAGCTGAACTTAAGACCCTTGGCATGAACATGGAATACAAAGGTCCGAAGCTTGTAAAAGTGGAGGATTTGGATACTCCGTTTGCTGGGAAAACTGTTGTTTTAACAGGTAAACTATCTATCTTGACTCGTAATGATGCAAAAGAAAAATTGGAGCGCTTAGGAGCGAAAGTGACAGGAAGCGTGAGTAAGAATACAGATATGCTGATCGCAGGAGAAGATGCAGGATCTAAGCTTGATAAAGCGAAGACGCTAGGCATTGAAATTTGGGATGAGCAAAAATTGGTGGACGAGCTTAACAAATAAGATTGGCGAGAGCTAACCAACAATACTAGAGGAGTGTCCGTGATGATGAAACGGGTTGGGCTCCTTTTCTTAAGTACTTTACTTCTTTTGACTGGCTGCTGGGGTGGCGACGAGCTGGAAAAAGAAGAAAAGATCGTGCAAGAAAAGGGCAATAAAGACGAGAAAGCGATTATAACGGGGGAGATCAACACTGGTGAAAAGTACTATCGAAGTATTTTTCCGTTCAAACCGGGAGGAGCACGTGGTGTAATTCGTTATGGCGTTGATAATCGGCTTGATATCAACGAGTTTGAGATGGGCTTGATGCGCATCGCTCAAGACACATTCAGTACAGACAAGTACTTTTTCCAAGAAGGACAATTTTTGAATGAGCCAACGGTTACGAACTGGCTGAAAAGAGCAGATGAAGAACCAGGAAAAAGCAAGAGTGAGCTAGACCAAACAGGATTGAATCCTAAGCTGGGTGTAAAAGTTGACGAAGGTGACCCAGGATTTAAAGATAAGATGCTAGAAGCAAACAAGAACAATCCTAAGTATCTTTCTTATGTATTGGAACATAACTATCTTGTTCAGAGTGGTGATGGAAAAGTAAAGCTTGGCGGTGTGGTTATCGGTTTATCCTTTAACTCAACGTATTACTATGATGTTAACCAACAAGGCTTGATCTATCCTGGTGAAGTTAAGCTTGAACGCGATAAAGTGAAACAAGAAGCACAGAAAATCGCTGGGCAAGTAGCAAGTCGTTTACGTACTGATGCAAAGCTGAAAGATGTGCCGATCGTATTTGCTCTTTATCAAGAAGAAGAGCGTGATTCTGTAACGCCTGGAAACTTCTTTGCGTCAGGCGTTGTGAAAAAAGGAAGCAGCTCAGTAAGTTCATGGGAAGACGTAGATGAAGATTATGTACTGTTCCCTTCAGACTCAGCTTCAAAAAAGAAGCGAAGTGACTACGAAAAGTTTACTTCTTTCAAATCAAAGGTTCAGGAGTATTTCCCTAACTATATCGGGGTGATTGGGAAAGGGTACTATAAAGACGGTAACCTTGAGCGTATGACGCTTGAGATTCCTGTTCAGTTCCGCGGTAAAGCAGAAATCATCTCCTTTACCCAATTCGTAGCGACGTCCGCATTAGGCGAGCTTCCGAACGTGCCGGTAGAAGTATACATCGGTTCAGCAGTTGATCAGCCAGAGGCCCTAATTGTAAAAGACGAAACTACACAAGAAGAACCGTTCGTGCATATTTATCGTAAATAAGGATTTTAGAAAGCCCACTACCGGTATGGTTAGTGGGCTTTTGTTGTATAAGGTGAGAGGTTCCAGGGGATGGAGTCCTTAATGGCACTATGGTAGGCGATTTTACGGTACGTGTTTTTATATTTGTTACGCGTTCGCCGCTAAATGAGTTGTTTTCACCTGAGAATGCTTCATTTACACCTGAAACGGGGTTGTGAGCACCGCTACCACGCATGTGACAACCTAAAATTGCACAGCGACCACCTGAAGACAGCTCCGCGAACAAAGTGAACCACTCTCAAAAGGACTTTTTTAGTGACTTTGGAAAAATATACTTAAAAAACGAACAAAACTCATAATTATTCGTGTATCACTTAAATCTTCTAAACAAATCACGAAAAAATTTACTATTCATTCACTACAAAGAAAAAAGATACAAAAATCTACGATATCCCTTTAAAATAAAGAATTCTGACTATTATCAGTTTGTTTGAACAAACCGCTATGTTCATGTAGAATGAACGTGGGAAACCGAATAATGAAAACGCTTTAATAGGAGGGGAATTTATTATGACACGTGAATACCGTCATGAACCATTTATGGATTTTTCAGTTCCTGCAAACAAGGAAGCTTACGAAGCAGGGTTAAAAGTAATTAACTCAAAGCTTGGTACAGAGTTTCCGCTTGTTATCGGCAGTGAAAAGATCACGACAGACGAAAAGATTGTTTCTATAAATCCAGCTAACAAAGAAGAAGTGATTGGATCTGTTTCCAAAGCGACTCAAGATCACGCTGAACAAGCGATGCAAGCTGCATTAACAGCTTTCGAATCTTGGAAAAAGTGGGATCCTGAACACCGCGCGAACATCCTGTTCCGTGCAGCAGCGATCATCCGCCGCCGTAAATATGAATTCTCCGCTATGCTTACAAAAGAAGCAGGTAAGCCATGGAAAGAAGCTGATGCTGATACAGCGGAAGCGATCGACTTTTTAGAATACTATGCACGCCAAGCGATCAAGCTTAAAGCTGGACAACCAGTTGTAAGCCGCGAAGGCGAAATTAATAAATTTAGCTATATTCCACTTGGAGTAGGTATCGTTATCTCTCCATTCAACTTCCCGTTTGCGATCATGGCAGGTACTGCAGCAGCGGCGTTCGTTACAGGTAACACAGTATTGTTAAAACCAGCGAACTCAACGCCAATTATTGCAGCTATGTTCGTTCAAGTGATGGAAGAAGCAGGACTTCCTGCTGGCGTACTTAACTTCGTACCTGGTAGCGGTGCAGAAATCGGTGACTACCTAGTAGACCACCCGAAAACTCGCTTCGTTTCGTTTACAGGTTCTCGTGAAGTTGGTTGCCGTATTTATGAGCGCGCAGCGAAAGTACACCCTGGCCAAATTTGGCTGAAGCGTGTAATCGCTGAAATGGGCGGAAAAGACACAGTTGTTGTTGACCGTGATGCTGATCTTGAATTAGCAGCAAGCTCTATCGTTTATTCTGCGTTCGGATTCTCTGGACAAAAATGTTCTGCTGGATCTCGAGCAGTCATCCATCAAGACGTATACGACGAAGTTTTAGAAAAAGCAGTAGCTCTTACTAAAACATTAACGATGGGTAATCCTGAAGAAGTTGGCACTTACATGGGGCCAGTGATCGACCAAGCTTCTTTCAACAAGATCATGAAATACATTGAAATCGGAAAAGAAGAAGGCCGTCTGATGACTGGTGGAGAAGGCGACGACTCTAAAGGTTACTTCATCCAGCCTACAATCTTTGCTGATGTAGATGAAAAAGCTCGTCTGATGCAAGAAGAGATCTTCGGACCAGTTGTAGCGGTATGTAAAGCACGTGACTTCGATCACATGATGGAAATTGCAAACAACACTGAGTACGGTCTAACAGGTGCACTTCTTTCTAACAACCGTGAGCACATTGAGCGCGCACGTGAAGAGTTCCACGTAGGTAACTTCTACATCAACCGTGGATGTACAGGCGCAATCGTTGGATACCAGCCATTCGGCGGATTCAACATGTCTGGAACTGACTCAAAAGCGGGCGGTCCAGACTACCTAACACTTCACATGCAAGCTAAAACAACTTCAGAAACACTTTAATCTTTGAAATTGAGCCCTTTCTCGCCTGAGAAAGGGTTTTTTTCTGTGGTAATTTTCATTTATAAGTCTTCATCAGAATTTATAAGTCTTGAAAAAATTTTATAAGTCTTCAAATTTTTTTATAAGTCTTCAAAAAAATTTATAAGTCTTCACAAAATCTGCAAACAAAAAATGGATTGTACACGTTGCTTCAGGAGAAGTTAATCGTATAACGATATGGAAGCAGGTGTGAAGATGTCAAAAGATAAAGAGCAAAAGAAAGTTGATCTGGATGAAACGTTGCCTCATCAAATCAGTTCTCCAGACTTTAAGGAAACAGGTATGAAGATGCAAGCGCCATTTGTAAACGAGCATGGTGTCGTGATCGGAGACAGTTTTTACGATTCAGAGAATTCGCCATTGAACAATTGGAGTACAGACACAGATCCAGAAGTGATGGCAGGGGATGAGTGGGTGCATCCGACGAACGATATCGGCTGGAACACGAACATGAATCGAGATCTGATCGAAAAGAAAGCACCACCGAAAGAAGGCATGCTTCGTCATCCAACGAAAGACTCGAGCTACGGTAAAGATTAAGACATCTGGTTTTCTTGACCGGATGTTTTTTCTTTTATGCTAGGAGCTGACTATAGTAAGATGAGAATAATGATGAGGGAGGTAATACACATGGCATATTTCGCAGCAATTTTACATATGGAAAAACCAGAGCTCAACCAAGAATTCCGTCAGGCGCATCTCGACTACCTATCAGAGCTTGTGGCACAGGATAAAGTTCATTTAAAAGGACCTTTCTTGGACGGAGCAGGCGGTATGGTCGTTTATAAAGCGGAGTCGCTAAACGAGGCGAAACACTTAGCGGAAGAAGATCCTTACGTAAAAGAAGGCGTGCGCCGCTTAGAGCTTCATGAGTGGGGAATCTAAAAAAATTAGAATCAATACTGAGGAATCTACGTTATGTAGATTCTTTTTTTCTATTGTGAGGGGTGCTCTTGTCGCAGCGCCGCTCAAAGCCCAAGTACCGTAAAACTTGCGCACATTCCTCAACGAACCCAAAAATCCCACAAAAACCTCATAAAAATAACTCAATTTCGTGAATGTTCCGTCCTCAAGTTGCTTATACAGCAAGCTTTTTGTTATCATCAGAATAATACTTTTCGTATAGAAAGTCTTGGAGGTGGCGAGCTTGTCTCGAATTTCGAAAGATCAAGTGAAACACGTGGCTCATTTAGCCAGGTTAGCCGTTACGGAGGAAGAAGCCGAAATGCTGACTGAACAATTAGATAAGATCATCGGGTTTGCAGAAGAACTGAACGAACTCGACACAGATAACGTGGAGCCGACTACACACGTTCTGGAACTGAAGAATATCCTTCGCAAAGACGAAGTGAGAAATTCTGTATCAGTGGATGAGGCGATGAAAAATGCGCCTTCAGAAAGAGATGGCCAGTTTAAAGTTCCGAACATTTTGGAGTAGGAGGAAAGACCACGTATGTCGATTTTAGATAAAAAGATCTCAGAACTTCATCAGTTATTACATACAAAAGAATTGAGTGTAACTGACATTGTGGATGCGACGTTTGACCGCATTCATCAAGTAGATGGTAAAGTAAAGGCGTTTTTAACACTAAATGAAGAATACAGCCGCATTAAGGCTAAACAATTAGATGAAAAGCTCGTTTCCGGTGCTGATAGAGGACTGCTCTTTGGTATGCCAATCGGAATCAAAGATAACATCGTAACAAAAGGGATTCGTACAACATGTGCGTCTCGAATTTTAGAAAACTTTGAACCGATCTATGATGCAACTGTTGTGGAACGTTTGAACCAAGCGGACACGATCACGATCGGAAAATTGAACATGGATGAATTTGCGATGGGGTCATCAAACGAGAACTCCGGATTCCACCCAACTCACAACCCGTGGGATCTTTCTTGTGTACCAGGAGGTTCATCCGGTGCGTCTGCGGCATCAGTATCCGCTGGAGAAGTTCTTTTCTCACTAGGCTCTGATACAGGTGGCTCGATTCGTCAGCCTGCTGCGTTCTGTGGTGTTGTTGGATTGAAGCCAACTTATGGACTCGTATCTCGTTACGGCTTAGTCGCGTTTGCCTCATCACTGGACCAGATCGGTCCAGTAACGCGTAACGTTGAAGACAATGCATACTTGCTGCAAGCCATTGCAGGGAACGACCCGATGGATTCTACTTCTGCAAAAGTAGATATCCCAGATTATCTAACTTCTTTTACAGGTGATGTAAAAGGATTGAAGATTGCGGTACCAAAGGAGTATCTCGGTGAAGGTGTAGAGCCAGGCGTAAAAGAACGCGTGATGGAAGCTCTAAAAGTACTTGAAGGGCTTGGAGCGACATGGGAAGAAGTATCTCTGCCGCATTCTCGTTATGCTCTTGCAACGTACTACTTGCTGTCATCATCTGAAGCTTCTGCTAACCTTTCACGCTTTGATGGCGTGCGTTACGGACTGCGCTCAGATAACAGCGAGAACTTGATCGAGATGTACAAGCAGTCTAGAAGCGAAGGGTTTGGTGAGGAAGTAAAACGCCGCATCATGCTTGGAACGTTTGCGTTAAGCTCTGGATATTACGATGCTTATTATAAAAAAGCACAAAAAGTTCGTACGCTGATTAAAGAAGACTTTACGAACATTTTTGAGAAATACGATGTGATCATCGGGCCAACAACGCCATCTGCATCGTTTAAATGTGGATCGATGACGAAAGATCCGTTAACGATGTACATGAACGATATTCTAACGATTCCGGTTAACTTAGCGGGTGTGCCTGCAATCTCTGTACCTTGTGGATTCTCAGATGGACTGCCGATCGGACTTCAGATCATCGGTAAACATTTTGACGAGCGCACGATTTATCGCGTAGCACATGCGTTTGAACAAGCAACAGATCATCACACAGAAAAGCCGAAGCTGTAGGGGGTGCAGAAAATGAGCGAATTTGAAACGATAATTGGATTAGAAGTACACGTTGAATTAAAAACGAACACTAAGATTTTCTGCGGCTGTTCTACAAACTTTGGTGCACCGCCGAACACGAATGTATGTCCGATCTGCTTAGGACATCCTGGTGTGTTACCTGTTGTTAACCAGCAAGCTGTAGATTTTTCGATGCGTGCCGCACTTGCACTGAACTGTGAAATCAATAGAGAAACAAAATTTGACCGCAAAAACTACTTTTATCCAGATAATCCGAAAGCCTATCAAGTGTCACAGTTTGATAAGCCGATTGGTGAACATGGCTGGATCGAGATCGAAGTGGGTGGAAACAAAAAGAAAATTGGCATCACACGTATCCATATGGAAGAGGATGCGGGTAAACTGACACATACGGCAGACGGATCACTCGTCGATTTAAACCGTCAAGGAACGCCGCTTGTAGAGATCGTGTCTGAGCCAGATATTCGTACGCCTGAAGAAGCTTATGCGTATTTAGAAAAGCTTAAAGCCATCATACAATACACAGGTGTTTCTGACTGTAAGATGGAAGAAGGTTCACTGCGCTGTGACGCAAATATTTCAATTCGTCCGGTTGGGCAAGAGAAGTTTGGAACAAAAGCAGAGCTCAAGAACTTGAACTCGTTTGCTTTCGTACAAAAAGGGCTAGAGCATGAAGAGAAGCGTCAGCGTGAAGTGGTTTCAGCTGGAGGAGAGATTCTTCAAGAGACTCGCCGCTATGATGAAGCGACTAAAACGACAATCCTCATGCGTGTAAAAGAAGGATCTGACGACTATCGTTACTTCCCAGAGCCTGATCTTGTATCCATTTTTATCGATGAAGAATGGATGGATCGTGTAAAAGCAGAAATTCCAGAACTTCCGGATGCTCGTCAAAAGCGTTATGTAGGTGACTTTGGTCTACCTGAATATGACGCAAAAGTATTAACGATGACAAAAGAGATGGCTGATTTCTTTGAAGCGACAATCAAAGCAGGTGCAGATGCGAAGCAAGCATCCAACTGGATTATGGGTGAAGTAAGTGCCTACTTAAACAATGAAAATAAAGAGCTCGATCAAACGGCACTAACAGCGGAAGGTCTTGCTGGTATGATTAAGCTGATCGCAGACGGTACGATTTCGAACAAAATCGCGAAGACCGTATTCAAAGAGTTGATCGAGAACGGTGGCGACGCTGAGAAAATCGTAAAAGAAAAAGGCCTCGTGCAGATCTCAGACGAAGGAGCAATCCGCGAAATCGTCGTGAAAATCCTCGATGCGAATGAGCAATCTGTTGCTGATTATAAAGACGGAAAAGAAAAAGCAGTCGGATTCCTTGTTGGACAAGTGATGAAAGAAACAAAAGGGAAAGCAAACCCTCCACTTGTGAACAAGCTGATTGTGGAAGAACTTAAAAAGAGATAAATATGACTTGTTTTGGTTTGCTTTGTTGATTAGGAGGGTGGTTGATTTCCGTTCCAGGTACTCGCTTTCCGCGGGGCAGGCGGTGAGCCACATTCGTACGTTTTACGTATAAGTGTCTCACCCGCCGGCCTGTCCCGCAGGAGTCTCGCACCTTACACTCCAATCAACTTGCAATGAAGAAAGTCTAAACAAAGAAATCCTCCCGTTACTACGGGAGGATTTCTTTGTTTCAATCATTATTCAGACAATCCTGAATCAAATAAGCAATCTGCTTACATGATGGATGATTATTCAGGTTTAAGATTAATCCTTTTACGATTGCAGGACTGAGACTCGGCTCAATCATCTGCTGTTTCAAAAGAATCAGTGACTCTTCTAGCGTTGAATCTTCCACTTCCTCTATCTTTTGCTCCACCATTTCTAACAGCTGTTCTTTTGTTACATGAACATGAAAAGGCTCATTGATCGTATGATATAACTCTTCTGTAATAAACGTCGTTTTTGAATGCTTCGCAAGCAGTGCTGTTTTCTCCGCAAGCGAGCGGCTCAATGTTTGAAGATCCAGTGGAACATCAAAGAATAGGATTAAGTGTGAATACGTATGAATAAAGCCTTTTACACAATAGATCAAATCATAACGAGTCTGTGAGATCTCTTCGGCATATATGCGGTCTAACATGCCTAATATGATGTTATCGATGAGTTTATCATAGTGATGGATCTTTGAGATCAGCTCTTCATTCGGTGTTTTTGATTGTTCTTTTATAAAAATTTTGGCAAAATCAGAATGCTTTTGAAAAGTATGAAACGCTGCTTGATAAAATTCGTATAATAGTTCAGCACGCGTTTCGTGATTTTTGACTACATGGTCAATATCTGAGATTAGACTCAGCATAAAATGGTCTATGAGACCGTTGATCAATTCGTCTTTTGATTTAAAAGATAAATAGAATGCACCCTTTGAGATACCTGCGTGTTCCGTGATTTGTTGGACTGATGTGGCGTCAAACCCTTGCTGTGCAAAAAGTTCGAGGGCACTCTCCATAATTAGTTGTTTCTTACTCATTGTATCGCTCCTAAGTAATTCATTGACAAATGACCAATCAGTCATTAGTATAAATAATTGAGTTGGATAAGTCAATTAGGGGTTGGTGGATGAATGAAAGGTTTAGTTAATTTTGTCTTGATGAATAAATTAGCTGTATGGCTGCTTACCATTATTATAACAGTCTCAGGTATTTATTCAGGAACACGTATGAATATGGAAACGATTCCGGATGTTTCGATTCCTTACTTGATGGTGATGGACGTTTATCCTGGAGCTACACCAGAGAAAGTAATGGAAGACGTGTCGATGCCGATCGAGAAAGCGGTTGAAGGGCTTGAGGATGTAAAAGCCGTTTATTCAAATTCTTATTCAAACATGTCTAATCTCCAAGTGGAATACGAATACGGCATAGACATGGACGAGGCAAAGCGTGAACTTCAATCTGCGCTAGATGCAGTTGAGTTACCAGAAACGGCTGAGGAGCCGACTGTGACAGCGATCAGCATGAACATGATGCCTGTTGCAGCACTCAGTGTAAGTAGTACGAAAGAAGATATCGTTGAATTAACATCAACGGTAGAAGAGATTATTCTTCCTAAGATCGAGAAAATTGATGGTGTGGCATCCGCGAAAATTACGGGTCAGCACATTGAAGAAGTGGATCTTACATATAAAAAAGATAAGATGACACAGTATGATCTGACAGAAGATAAAGTAAAAGAAATGATTCAAGCAAGCAACATGGCAGTTTCTTTAGGACTGTATGAGTTTGAAAAAGGGGAAGAAGCAGTTGCCGTTGATGGAAAGTTCATGACTTCGGATGAACTGAAGAACATGATGATTCCGGTAACACCATCTGCCACAAACCCAACGCCATTTGTGAAGCTTAGTGAGATTGCTGATATCAAGACGGTTGGTAAAGTGGAATCCGTTTCTCGAACAAATGGAGATGAAGCGATCGCTATTCAAATCGTAAAAGAACAGCAAGCCAACACGGTTGATGTTGTAAATGGTGTAAAAGAGCTGATTAAAGAAGAAAAATCAAAAGTAGATGGTCTTGTCATTGATGTATCACTCGACCAAGGAAAGCCAATAGAAGATTCAGTAGCAACCATGATTGAAAAAGCCTTATTTGGTGGATTGATTGCCGTATTGATCATCCTTTTATTTTTACGTGATTTTAAATCAACAATCATTTCAATCATCTCTATCCCAGTTTCAATCTTCATGGCGTTATTGGTGCTCAACTGGATGGATATCACGTTAAACATTATGACGCTAGGGGCGATTACGGTTGCGATTGGCCGTGTAATCGATGACTCTATCGTTGTTGTAGAAAATATTTATCGACGTTTGCATTTGAAAGAAGAAAAACTGAATGGCCGTGCGTTGATACGAGAAGCAACGATTGAGATGTTTAAGCCGATCCTTTCCTCCACACTCGTAACGGTTGCGGTGTTCGCTCCGCTTATCTTTGTGGGTGGAATGGTAGGTGAACTGTTCGCGCCGTTCGCGTTAACGATGACATTTGCGCTTGGTGCGTCACTCATTGTTGCTATAACAATCGTTCCAGCATTGTCACACTTTTTGTTTAAAAAGAAGCTCTATAGCGAAAAGACAGAAAGCAGCCATAAGGAAACTGGTAAATTAGCAAAATGGTATAAAGGGATTCTTAATAAATCTCTTAATCATAAAATTATTACTTCTATCCTGGCCGTTCTTTTACTTGCAGGAAGTTTAGCTTTAACGCCTATTATCGGTTTTAGCTTCATGGGCAGTGAAGAAGACAAAGTGATGTACTTAACGTACACACCTAAAGCTGGGGAGCTTAAAGAAGAAACATTAAAGAATGTTGAAGCTCTAGAAGAAAAGATGCTAAAACGCGATTACATTGATATCGTTCAAATCTCTGTTTCAGATAACGCAGATCCGATGATGGCTATGGCCGGTGGAGGAGAAGGCGGGGCACTCATGTACCTCATCTTCGATCCAGAAATGGAGAACTTCCCAGAAGTGCGAGATGAAATAGAAGACTATATTGCTGACCTTGGTCAATCAGGCGAATGGAAGAGTCAGAACTTCGCTGCCTCAACAGGAGCTGAAAATGAAGTCAGCTATACGTTCTACAGTGAAGATCTGAATAAACTCAATAAAGCCGTAAAGATGGCAGAAGAAGCCATGAAGAAGAACGATCAGTTAGAAGATGTTTCGTCAAGCGCGAAAGATGCGTTCGTCGAGCATACGTTTAACGTGGATCAAAATGAAATTCTAAAATATGGACTAACAACAGGTCAGATCGTGATGATGCTGAATCCGATGAAAGCGGATGAAGTCTTAACGACAATCGAAAAAGACGGAGATACACTAGACGTCATCGTTCAGCAGGAGCAAACGAAACAACCTAAGTCCGTAGACGATATTTTAGCAAGACAGGTACCAACAGCTTTAGGCACGACAATGCCATTATCTGAGCTTGTTACGGTTGAAAAAGGAACAACACTAAATACCCTCGCCCGAAGTAAAGGGGAGTATTATGCTACCGTGACGGGTAAAGCGATTGGCGATGATATGTCCAAAGCAACTTCCGAAGTCCAAAAAGACATCGACAAACTTTATATGCCAAAAGGAGTTACAGTTGGAGTGGCGGGAGTTCAGGCTGATATGAACGAAACCTTCACACAGCTTGGAGCTGCTATGCTTGCGGCGATCGCAATCGTGTATTTCATACTTGTCGTAACATTCCGTGAAGGTGTCGCGCCGTTTGCGATCTTGTTCTCACTACCATTTGCTGTGATCGGTTCATTTGTAGGTCTATTGATTGCAGGTGAAACCATCTCCGTATCCGTAATGATGGGGCTTCTGATGTTGATTGGTATCGTTGTAACAAATGCCATCGTACTCGTAGACCGAATCATTCATATGGAACGTGAAGGAATGAATATGCGTGATGCGATTCTAGAGGCGGGTGCTACACGTCTTCGTCCGATCTTGATGACAGCTATTGCTACAATCGGAGCATTGATTCCGTTGGCAGTCGGCTCAGGTGGTGGAGGACTGATCTCGAAAGGTCTCGGCGTTACCGTAATCGGCGGTTTAGCGAGTTCTACACTATTGACGCTGATCATCGTGCCAATTGTATATGAAGTTCTCTCCAAAATCTTTAAAAAGAATCGTAAAGAAGTAGAAGAGAATTAATAAGAAAACCCTGCAGTGTGATGTTGAGTCACTTGCAGGGCTTTTTATATTTGGCTATTTCCGAAACCTTTGTTGTCTTTGGAAGTAGTTGATCTCCGTTCCAGATGCTCGCTTTCCGCGGGGCAGGCGGTGAGCCACATTTATACGTTTCACTTTTAAGTGTCTCACCTGCCTACCTGTCCCGCAGGAGTCTCCCATCTTACACTTCAATCAACAGTCAAAGAAGTAAATACAAAAAATAAAAAAGCAACAATCTTTTAGAAAACATTCTTTATTTAAAGCAGATTACTTATTGCATCAACTACTTCCGCATCCACTGCCGCAACTGCTTCCACAGCTACTCCCACTATCACTGCTGCAGCTGCTATCATTTCCGCCATTGTCGTCACGGTGGTTGCCACATCCACTTCCGCAAGCGGTTGTGTTACCAGAATTATAGTTTGATGCGGGATTTAACTTCGCCATGTACATGTCATATTCGTCAGAATGATGATAAGAATAGTAAAGCATAGCGCCTGCTAAAATCGGTGCGCTATCTATTGAATTCGGAGATAGTTTTAATGCCTTATAAGGATCTTTATCATTCGATATTCGGTTCAAATCTACTTTAATTTTTGTTAGTAAAGCGTGAACGGTCTCTTTATCAGCATTCGGTCTAAAATATCGGTTTCCAAGTTCTTCTGTTGTAAGAGTTTGAAGTTCATGTAAAAGCCCTTGATGTAACGGGTTTTGAAAAAAGGTCCCCCAAGCAATGTGTGTAAAATCAGTAAAGGTAAAAAGTTTTGCATACAACAGATCAAACCAAGCTCTTCCATGTGGATCGGGTTCTACAACATCATTAGGAGCATGATGAATGTGCTCACCGCATAATTCAGTAGAAAACTTTTCATATTCCTTCGTATACATCAGCATCTCATGCCAAATGTCATCCACCTTTTTACTGAACATCGGAACATTGTTTAAGAGGGAACACATTATAAAAAAGCGTTGGAGCTCATAAAATAGAACCTCAAAGTAGGCGTCTGTTGCCTTCGGGTGTTCAGAAAGATATCTGCGTTTTATTTTTTCCTTAAACTCACGAGGAAGTGCTTTTTCCATGTTTCTTACACTTTTTTGTAAATGTAGATCTTCGCGAATCCCCAAGTTCGGTGGCAGCTCAGTCTTTTCTGCAACCTTCTGGTAGTTCGGTTTAGTCGTGTACTTTATAACAAGAGGAGCAATTACGGCAATGGCAAAAAATAATAAAAATAGTTCTAACATGAATGGTGCCTCCTTTTACGTCTCCTATCAAATAGCTATATTCTCGTTCTCTACTTTAATGATAATATAAGATGAAAATATTGTAAAAAAGTGGGTGTTATTTTGACTGTTTTATTGTTAGCTGGAATTATTTTTACGATAATTCTCCTAACGAAACAAAGGGATTTCGCTTCTGTTGGTATGGTAAGAAACCTTTCTCTTAAATTATCGGAAAAATCTTTAAGTACGAATTATTGGCAAGCGGGCATCGCATTATTTATCGCAAACGCAACATTATTTGCACTAGCTTTTGTAATTCTTTTCTTTCTGCCTTATGGTGCTATGGCGGGGCTATTACTGTGCATACCGCTCAGTCTTTTTACATGGGTGATATTTTCTGAAATGTGGAGAGGGTCGAAGAAGGATAAGGTGAGGATGGCGTTCATCGGGAGTGCGTTTTATCTCTTTTTCTTAGGGGGAATTGTTTCGTATTATGCAACGCTCCAACCCGCGTATCCAGGAGACGACCTATTCATGGCATGGATCGGTGTTATCATAGCGTTCATTTTTACTATAGGAGCGATGAGCGTGAGTATGTTTGTGATACTGCGAAAATAAAATGTTCGACTAGAAAAAAGAGACAAGCCAAGTGATATAACAGACGAATTTGCTAGGAATTCTTTACATACTCATGATGCATTGTTAATGAACAGAGCAAAGAAGGATTGTGATAAAAATGAAATTTAGACTCTGTAGTAGGGTGGTAAGTCGATGATAGGAATAAGTATAGCAACAAAGTGGGAGTATGAAGCGACATTGGAATATTTCGAAATAAAAGATTGTGAACGTCTAGCTTATCCTTATGGCGAGTATTTCATCAGAACAATTCATGATACGGAACTTGTTTTTTATAGCACAGGTGTAAGAAAAGTGAATGGTGTTGGTGGTAATCAGTATATGATTTCTAAATTTAATTTAACTAAAGTAATCGTTGCTGGAACATGTGCAGGAATAGATGATACGTTCAGTGTTTTAGATATTTTTGTACCGAATGAAGCCGTTCAATATGATTGCACAGTTAAAGAAATCGAGCCTTTTATAAAACAATCTTTCGTAGTCGAGATTGATTTATCAAGATATGGAAATGATTTTCATACTGGAAAAATTGGTACCGCTGATAAAGCTGTAGTGATGTGGAAAGATTATTTAGAACTTAAAGAAAACGAAATAACAATAGCTGATACAGAAGCGAGTGCAATTGCTTATATCTGTAAGAAGAATGATGTTGAATGTATTATCATTAAAGGAATATCTGATTTTCCAACCGATGAAAGCATCTCTGATAAATTTGAATCAAACATTGAACAAATTAATGTTTATATAGAAAACACACCCAAAGTTATGAAAAAAATATTCGGCCAATATTTAAAAAGATTTATATAAAAGAACAGGTCGTTAAATGAAAAACGCAGAGGATTCCTTATCCTCTGCGTTTTGTGTGATTTGTATTAAGATTATAGCTTCTCTATGCCACTATCAAACTAGTTACTCGGAGAACATTCCCTTAATTACGAATTAGGTTTCTATCGTTCTCAATCTCAAACTCTTTAATATTGATCATGTTCGCAGATACGTAGTGATCGTTACCAACATGAATCAACTGTGGTGGATAGAGCGGTTTCTCTGGCAGAATGATAGGTTCTCTGTATGCGTTCCGGCGCTCAGGATCTGCAATCGGAATGGAAGATAAAAGAGATTTCGTATAAGGATGAATCGGATTTCGGTACAATTCATCTTTTGGGGCCAATTCGATCAGATGGCCAAGGTACATGACGGCAACTCGATCACTCATATAATGAACAACGCCAAGATCATGTGAGATGAACAAACAGGTTAGATCCAGTTCGGACTGAAGATCTTTTAATAGATTCAACACTTGCGCTTGAACAGATACATCGAGGGCCGATACAGGTTCATCTGCAATAATAAATTTAGGATCTAGCATTAATGCACGAGCGATTCCAATCCTCTGACGCTGCCCACCGGAGAATTCGTGGATCTTTTTTAGATAAGAAGTCTTCGGCAACCCAACCTTCTCTAGAAGATTGTACGCTTTCTTCGTGCGCTCTTCTTTATTTAACATCTTCTGAATAACAAGCGGTTCTTCTAATATCTCCCCGACCGTTAGACGAGGGCTGAGTGACTCATATGGATTTTGAAAGATCATCTGAAATTCTTTACGGTACGGCCGCAATTTTTTTTCGGGCATATGTGTAATGTCCAGACCATCAAACGTGATGTTTCCGTGCTCTGGTTCATATAATCGCATGATCGTTCGGCCAAGGGTCGTCTTACCAGATCCAGACTCTCCAACGATTCCTAACGTTTCCCCTTTAAAAATATCGAGAGTAATTCCATCAATTGCTTTATGGATTCCTGATTTCGTCATAAAATATTTTGATAGGTTTTGGATGTTAATCAGCTGTTTATCCAACGATCGTCACCTCGCTCTCATCAAAAAGGCGAACATAATGTCCTGGTTCCGCTTCTACAAGAGAAGAAGGAGCATGATAAACTTTGCTTTCCATTGAATAAGTCTCTGGAGCAAATTTTCTTCCCTTGTACCCTGCTTCTTCAAACGAATAATCGTAAACGCTCTTTAAACGCTCGCTGTCGCTCTCCAAACTTGGAATGCAGCCGATCAAGCCTTTTGTATATGGATGGATGGGATTATTAAAGATCGTAAACACATCTCCTGATTCTACGATTCGTCCTCCAAACATGACATACACCCAGTCAGCATATTCTGCTACAACACCAAAATCATGTGTGATTATTAAAACAGAAGCGTCTTCACGTATTTTATAATCAGCGATTAAATCCAGTACCTGCCTTTGAATCGTTACGTCTAACGCGGTCGTTGGTTCATCCGCGATAATCAGTTTAGGTTTACAGGAGATGGCCATCGCGATCAAGATTCGTTGCTTCATACCTCCTGATAGCTGAGAGGGATATTGATCAAATATGTGTGCAGGATTATGAAAACCTACTTGCTCTAGAAGCGAGAATGCAACTGTTCTAAGCTCTGATTTCGGCATCTTTTTATGATATTTCAAGCCTTCTGTGATCTGAATTCCCACTTTCATAGCAGGATTCAGTGAGGCGATCGCGTCCTGAAAGATCATGGAGATCTCGTTGCCTCGTATTTTTTGCATCTCTTTTTCTGTCATCTGCAAAATCTCTTTATCGTCAAAACGGATCGACCCTGACTCTGCTCGACCATTAGCTGGTAGAAGGTTTAACACGGAAAGAGAAGTGACACTTTTTCCAGAACCTGATTCGCCGATAAGAGCGGCAGTCTGTCCTTTACTGACGGAGAGACTAATATCAGTAACCGCATTAAATACGTTCTTTCCACTGCCGAAAGCTATGTTTAGATTGTTTATTTCCAAAAGTCTGTTAGACAAGTTTCACACCTCACTTATGATTTGTTGGATTCGAGGCTGTTCTGTATACCTTGTATCATGAGATTGATCGAGAAGATCGTAAAAGCAAAGAATGATAGTGGAACTAAAATAATCCAAGGTGCCGTTAAGAGCTTTTGGTACGACTGACCGATAATACCAGCCCATTCGCCGCTTAATGATATGGTAGCTGGCGTTAAGTTGAAGATATCACCCATCATCACAGTTTTTGATCCACCGATAAAAACGGCAAGAACGCCTAAGTGAGCCAACAGTATTAATGTTTGAATGGCTTGCTGAGCAAACAGAAGCAACAGTTTCGAGCTCAGTTCAGGCATGACATGCTTGTAATAGACATATGGCTTTTTCGATCCTAATGAAAAGGTGCTAACAATATAGTCTTTTGCTAGGATGGAGCGTATCTCTTCAGAAAAGGTTGATACTAAAGGCGGAACACCAATACCAACGAGTATCAAGCACTGCACGACAATAAGAGTCATCATGCCCATAGGTTCAGTAGCATCTTTTACAAAGAGCGGAACCATGAACATATAAGCTAGGATCGCAGTTGGAATATAGAGAGTAGCTTGTACGATATCGTCAAAGAATGTACTCTTCGATTTTCTATGAAAAAAGGAAAAGGAAAGAGCAAAAAATATTCTAAGAAAAGCAATAACTAAAGTAATTAGGATTGTATACTTTGCGCCTTCTAAAACAAGATACAATAAGTGCTTACCGTTCATATCTGTACCAAACGGAGGCATGTCTTTGGGTGAGAATGGGGCTACTCCAACGATGACTTCGTTCTCGTCATATAGGAACTTAGATTCCTTCTGAACGTCCATGACTGACGGATAAAAGAAACTTAATAAAATTAAACTTACTATAAATAGAAAGCCGATTAAGAACTGCGGCTGTTTAAGCAATCGAACGATCATGCTGCATCCTCCTTTTGGACGTTTAAGCCTCCACGGTAAGATTCCATGACCTCGAACAGGAAGGAGAAAGGAATCGCGATAAACAAGACCGTTATGATAAACGAAACACCTTGTGTGTTTAGCATGATGGTCATGATTCCGTTCAAGTTAAAGACGTATTCTAGAATGAATAAATTCGAAAGCATAAAAACAAAGATGGTCTTGGAATATTGAAAGAGACTTGTCATGATATTACGAAACACATGATTGAGCGTGATGTACAGGTTTCCGAGTCCCATCGCTCGTGCTACGGTTATGTATGGTTTGTTTTGCTCTTCTTTCATTAGTAGAAAGGTAATCTTAAACAGTTGAATCGTTGGCAGGACTGATAGTGTTAGAATCGGAAAAAAGTAAATGCGGTTGTCGTAGACGCCGGAAACATTCGCGATTAATAATCCGGTTTTCTTAAAAATATATACCGCCGAAACTTGTAGTGCGATAACGATAAAAAGATCTGGTAAAGATTCTAATAGTGTTAAGAATCCGTAGACAGCGCGTTTTAATGGTCTTGGAAGCAGTGTTGCTAAGAACGTAAGTAATAACGCTACTAAAAGACCTAGGAGCAATGCTGTAAAGAAAATTGTCATCGAGTAAAAAAACTTATCAAAAATATCAGGAAAAAGACTATATTTTCGATTCTCGATGTTGTACTCCCATAGTTTCATGCTTTGCAGTGGGGCGATACCAAAAAAGATAGAAGGAAGAAAACTGATGATTAAAACGCCGATCAAGATCGACCGAAGCCTTCTCAGATAACTCGTAAATGAAAAGTTCATATATACACCTCTTTTTGTAGCTGTAGTTGACAGAATAATCTGTATGTAATAATTGTAAACGAGTTGACATGTAATTTGAATAACATTATGTATGAAATTTCCAAACGAGCTCATTTCATCTTGTATGAACGTAAAAGTAAACAAATTAAAAATACTGAATGGGTATCAGTATTTTTCACGAATGTTATTTGCGGTTTTTAAAATCTCATTATCCAACCAGTTGATTCCCTCTTGAATAAATGTTTCAGAAGGATTTGAGTGAGGTGTATGTTCAAGAACCCAATATATGTCGGGGTACTCTGCTAAAACGTGAAGAATCTCCTTAATGGAATAATGTTGTCCGTTATTTTCATGTGACGGGTGAATGGGGACCCATATGTATTTATCATCCACAAACTCAATGTTATGAAGGTGTACAACTTTAACATGTTCTTTCCATTTCTGAATCATATTTATAGCTTTTTTATCAACAGCCAAAAGATAATCACCGATATCTATGCATAGTTTTAATCCGTATTTTTCCCATAATTCGATAGGGAAAGCATGTAAGTATTCGATTCCCATTGGCGATCGATCCAACCCAAGCTTTGGTTCACAGACGATGGGCAAATTATATTTTTTCTGCAATGTGGATAATCGTTTCAAACCTTGTTCAATGAAGTGATTCGGATTTTGTACACTACCTTGAAAATACGGAAAATGAACGAGAATATATTGGGCGCCTAGAGGGACTAAACGCTGCATTTCTTTTTCAAACAGAGTCCACGCTTGTTCGGGTGAAAACTGTAACTTCTCTAATAAATCATATTTACTCCCACTTCTATAGATGGGTGAGTGGATGCCAAACGTTTTGTTACTTTTCTTTAGAAGGTCGAGGAAACTTTGGAAGCTTTCTTCGTTTTCGAATTCTCCGATCTCAATATGTGTGATTTGTTCTCGAAACAGTTCATTAAGTTTCGATTCATCAGACAAAATCGTACTGCCAGAAATGCCAAGCGTATGTGCCATTTTATCCTCCTTCAATATGTATGCGTAGAAAAAGACAGGAGATAGATCCTGTCTTCTATATTCCGCCACCACCGCTGCCACCTGAGTGATGATTATGTTGTGATGCATTCCAGGCTGCTGCATTATTGATCTTATTCTGATCACTAACATGTTCTTCAAGCTCGTAATTGTAATTATATCTTCTGTACTTTAGCTTTGTTCTCCAGTTTACGATGGCGGCTAGTAAAGTCACCGCGGCAATAGGTCCTAAAATGTATAGCCAAAACATAGAAGCACCTCCTTCGAATATTGATGTAACTTGTTACCGTATGTTGTTATTTCTTATATATGCGAATCGAGGAAGAGATGAAGCTTGTTCATGCTCAAAGCTGCTTTAAATGTATAATTCTACAAAAAATGTAAGAAATCCTTTAAGGGGTCTGTCCCGGGGTCAGACCCCGGGACAGACCCCCTACAATTCAGACACAATTTTAACACATACTGGGAGATAACAGCTTTGCAATTTAAGACAGGTATCACTATAATATAAGAGGAATCGACAGAAGCAGTCCGGCAGTGGGCTGTTTTTTGCAGTTATACAACAAACAAATTTAGGTTAAAACTTTAAAAGAAGTCAAACAATGAAGGTGAAAGATATGAAACGAGCTCGACTAATATATAATCCTAGTTCGGGAAGAGAAACGGTAAAAAAACAGCTTCCTTATATTTTAGATAGACTTGAAAATGCAGGTTATGAGACGTCTTGTCATGCAACAACACCTGAAGACGGTTGTGCGACTCGCGCGGCACGTGCAGCGGGGGAAAGAGGATTCGACCTCGTTATCGCAGCCGGTGGAGACGGAACGATCTATGAAGTGGTTAATGGATTAGCAGGACTTGAAGATCGCCCCATGCTCGGAATTATTCCAGCTGGAACAACGAATGACTTTGCACGTGCGGTAGGTGTACCGCGTACGATTGAAGGTGCTTGTGACGTTCTTTGCGGCGGTGTACATATGCCTGTTGATATCGGTAAAGTAAACGACAAATTCTTCATCAATATAGCGGGTGGAGGTCGTATAACAGAGCTTACGTATGAAGTACCAAGCAAACTGAAGACGATGATCGGACAGCTGGCGTATTTCCTAAAAGGAATCGAGATGCTGCCATCAATCCGTCCTACATTTGTTGAGATTGAGTTTGATGATAAAGAAAAATATGAAGGCGAGATCATGCTCTTCTTAGTAGCTAACACAAATTCAGTTGGAGGCTTTGAGAAGCTTGCTCCATCATCAGAATTTCATGACGGTCTATTTGATGTAATCATCTTAAAGAAAACCAATCTTGCAGAATTTGTACGAATTGCATCTCTTGCAATCCGTGGAGAGCACATTCATGATGATCATGTCATTTATAAGAAGGCAAAGCGTGTCAAAGTAACACCTCGCGAAAAGATGCAGATTAACCTAGATGGAGAGCTCGGCGGCATCCTGCCAGGTGAGTTCGAGAATCTACACCATCATTTTGAATTGCTCGTACCAAAAGAACGACTTAAACCATAAACCAAAAATGTCAAAGAACACTATGAGCAAAATTTGCTAAGAGTGTTCTTTTTTATGGAAAAAATCTGTAATACCAGAATAAGTATAAAAGTAAAATGTCATTCAGGTTTCCACGATGCTCTGTTTTTTAAGAGCTTCCAAAGGGGTTTTTAAAGATGGATAGCAACCAGAATTTGTGCGAGCAGTTTGCTAGTATTTTAAATGGAAAATCACAAAATCAAAACGGTGTCTGTAAGGTCTCTCTGCAACGAACATTCTCAGCTACAGTCCAAGGAAAACCAAGCAAAGCCGTTGTTCCAGTAGGAATTTCTTTTGAATCTTTGGATCAAGACGGGAAGGCTTTAAATCTGTTGGAAATTGCTGTTCTACAAGAAGAAATACCACGTTTTATGTATACCGTTGTTCACCAGGGGCTCATTGTAAGTGCGCTTCATAATCACTGGCTATACGTTAATCCGCAGATTATGTACATGCATGTTCAATCCGTCTAACCACCCTTAGAATTTGCTCAAAAGATAAGCCGTTCTTTTTCTTACTTGACGAGTTATCCTACTTCTTAAAAAAAACTAACAGCAGGCCACTTGAGTGGGTCTGTTTTTTTTATGTAAGCATTTGGTGTCCACTAACAGTTATGCTACAATCAGAAAAGCATAAGTGACAAAAAGGGACGATGACAATGACAAAGGCTGATTTGCCTGTTCATAAGAATGAAAGTTATGAAGTAGATATAGTGGATTTAACCCATGAGGGAGCAGGAGTTGCTCGTGTAAATGGGTTTACTTTGTTTGTGCCGAATACATTGCCAGGCGAGCGTGCAAAGATCAAGGTTGTAGGTGTGAAAAAAGGCTTCGGTTTTGGCCGTTTAGAGGAGCTGATCGAAGAGAGCCCTGAACGTGTTGAACCGCCTTGCCCAATCTATAAATGGTGTGGAGGCTGTCAGCTTCAGCACCTATCCTATGAGGGTCAGCTACAATATAAACATAAGCTGGTAGAAGACGTGTTAACGAGAATCGGTAAGTTAGAAGATGTACCTGTTCTTCCCACACTTGGCATGGGAGAAGAACCGTGGCGTTATCGCAACAAAGCGCAAGTGCCCGTTGGTGAACGCAACGGCCGCATCATCACAGGTTTCTACCAAAAGCGTAGCCATGAGATCGTTGAGATGGATAGCTGTATCATCACGGGAGATACGAACGACGATGCTGTACAAGCTGTAAAAGAAATCGTGAATCAATATAACGTCAGTGCTTATAATGAAGAAAAACATAAAGGCATCCTTCGGCATATCATTGCGCGATACGGTAAAACGACAGGCGATTTGATGATCGTGCTCGTAACGAACGGTTCAGAACTGCCGCAGCGTAAGAAGATAGTAGAAGATATCCGAAAAGCACTACCTGAGATTAAATCAATCGTTCAAAATGTGAACTCAAAACGTACCAACGTGATTTTTGGTGAAGAAACACGCGTGCTTTGGGGTGCTGAATATATTTATGATTTTATTGGCGATATCAAGTTTGCCATCTCAGCTCGTTCGTTTTATCAGATCAATCCAGACCAGACGAAAGTGCTTTATGATCAAGCGTTACAATATGCGGAACTGAATGGTGATGAAACGGTCATCGATGCGTATTGCGGAATCGGGACAATCTCACTGTTCCTCGCTCAAAAAGCGAAAAAAGTGTACGGCGTTGAAATTGTTCCAGAAGCGATTGAAGACGCGCGCCGCAATGCGGAGTTAAACAACATCCATAACGCTGAGTTTGCTGTTGGTAAATCAGAAGATGTGATTCCCGAGTGGAAAAAACAAGGCATCACGCCAGATGTGATCGTCGTGGATCCACCACGAAAAGGCTGTGACGAGGAATTATTAAAAACCATCATCGAGATGAAGCCGAAGCGTGTTGTGTATGTGAGTTGTAACCCAGCCACTCTCGCACGTGATTTGCACATACTTGAAGATGGTGGATTTAAAACACAGAAAGTCCAGCCGGTCGATATGTTTCCTCAGACGACACACGTTGAAGCCGTTGCGTTGCTTGAGCTTAACTAATTAAAAATAAAAATGGCTATCTATTCCTAAAGAAAACAAGAAGCTTATGCTTACTGTTCGAATTGTAAGGATGCCATAGAGATAAAAAGTGTACGGTGGAGGACAATGACTTTGGCATTGTTTTGATGGGAACGTATCAGCAGTTTTTGCAAGATGTGACAAGATTGTAAATGAAAATGAGTATTAAAATAATTACAGGAAGTGAGCCTTCAAGAGGGCTCACTTCCTTTTTAATTTTGACTGTGAAGATGACTTTGCAGACTACTCACGAAATGTATGTCACAGTTGGGGCTGAAGTAGATGATGCATTCCTAATTTTAACAGTTTGCAAGTGTTATTGTTTTTCAAAAGTCGATATGCTAGAATCATGCTTGGGAATGATAATTATTATCAATAAGAAACGCAATAATAGTTTGTACATGTTGTATAGTTCTTTTTAATAATTACTAACAATCCCGTAGTTTGTAGTAACTTTGACAGAAAAATCTTAATCTCCGAAGTTTCTGGAGATTGGTTAGGTATATAGAACTTGTTTGGTCTTCAAATGAAAGGGTGTAAATGATGAGGAACATCGAAAAATATAGAAATGCCTTTATTAATGTGTTGGAACTAGAGGAAGATGAAGTAGTTGAGAATTTAGTATTAGCAGAATCAGCAGAATGGGATTCAATCGCACATATGGCGCTCATTTGTGAGATTGAGGATGCATTTGATGTCTCATTAGATTCAGAATGGATGACGGAATTCAATTCTTACCAGTCTGGAATTGAGCTATTGGAACGTTCGGGAGTGAACATTATTAATGAATAACTTCAAAAAAATGGAGCAGTTTGGGAACCGCACAGCTGTATATGCAGACCGAGAATATTCATACTCAGAAATGGTAGAAATATCGGATGCCATCTGCGGTAATGTGGGTGAAAGAACGCTCGTTTTTTGTTTGTGCTCAAATAATAAAGAGTCTTTATTTGGTTACGTGGGCTTTATTAGAGGTGGCGTTGTCCCCGTGCTTTTGGATGCATCCATCCATATAGATCGGTTACGAAGACTGGTTCATCTGTATAAGCCTGCATACATCTGGGCAAGTAGTAACAATCAAGATCTCTCAAAGACAATGGATTCTTCATTTGTATATGGAGATTACACATTATATAAATGTCCTGCCCATTTTCAACATAATCTTCATGAACATCTTGCTCTACTCTTAACAACCTCTGGAAGTACGGGGAGCCCCAAATTTGTTCGTTTAAGCTATGAAAATATTTTTGAAAACGCTGTATCAATAGCAAAGTACCTTGATATCCATGAAAACGAAAAATCGATCACGACACTACCAATGAATTACTCCTACGGGCTTTCTATTATTAACAGCCATTTCATATGTGGAGCCACCGTCGTTGTAACAGGGGCTTCTATCATGAGTAAAGATTTTTGGGATTTATGTAAGGAACAGCAAGTCACAACTTTTGGTGGAGTTCCTTTTGTGTATGAGATGCTTGACAGGATGAAGTTTGAAGAGCTTAATCTGCCAAGTTTAAAAAAACTAACTCAAGCAGGTGGCAAGTTGAGCGAAACGCTATCCCGCAAATTTGCTGATGTGTGTAATCAGAAGGGGATTCAGTTTTTTACCATGTACGGTCAAACGGAGGCGACAGCGCGGATGACCTATCTTCCCTATGAGAAAAATCTTGAAAAAGTAGGGAGTATCGGTATCGCTATTCCCGGTGGAGAGCTAATCCTTCAAGATGACAAGGGAAATAAAATTACAACACCTTATTTGATAGGTGAATTGATATACAAAGGGCCCAATGTTTCCTTAGGGTATGCTGAGTCGTTATTCGATCTTTCGAAAAAAGATGAGAATCATGGTATCTTGCGTACGGGAGATATGGCTTACTTTGATGAGGATGGGTATTTCTTTATATCGGGGCGCATCAAAAGAATGATTAAAGTGTATGGAAACCGCATCAGCCTTGATGATGTAGAAGCGTTTTTACATGAGCATGGCCACGATTGTATCTGTGCTGGAAGTGATGACCAAATGTATATCTACACATTAAGAGATGATTATGTTCAGATAAAAAAAATAGTCAAAGAAAAATTAAACTTGAAGGGCTTTAAGATTATAAGAATTGAGGAAATCCCACGTAATCATTATGGGAAAATCCTCTATTCAGACCTTCCTAAACTTGGCTAATGTATAGTCGGTGATCTCTAAGACTGACCACCGTGTTGCAATGCGATTTGTGCAGTTTATTTATTAGAAAAATTATAAGTTGATTTATGATCAGGTGATTGGATGACTTTTATATCAATTGAGTTTCTTCTATTTCTCGCAATAACCGTTTTGTTGAACTATTCAATCCCCCATCGATTCAGATGGGTTCTTTTATTGGTTGCGAGTTATGTGTTTTACGCTAGTTTAAGTATTCAATTTATATTATTACTCTTAATTAGCACAGCTTTTACTTATTTTACTGGAATCTTTATTGAAAAACAGGAGACAAAAAAACAGAAGAAAAAAGCCTTGGTCGTTGGTATTTCTGTATTGTTGTTTTTTCTTGGTTGGTTTAAATATTTTAATTTTGTGAATGAATCGCTTCGGTCGTTTGCAACATTCATGGGTTGGAATTATTCGATACCCTATCAAGAGATTGTTCTGCCATTAGCCATTTCATTTTATACATTTCAAGCTGTAAGTTATCTTGTGGATATTTTCTATGGAAAGCAAAAAGCTGAAAGACATTATGGTTATTTTTCGGTCTATTTTGCATTTTTTCCACAACTGGTTGCAGGGCCGATTGAACGTGCCAAAAAATTAATTCCACAATTGAAAGTCGAACAGCGTTTAAACTATGAAAATTTAGTATATGGAATGAAGAGAATCGCATGGGGTTTTTTTAAAAAGACATTGATTGCAGATCGACTAGCTCCAATCGTTGCTAGTGTTTACGATAGTCCTAACCCGTCTGGTTCTGAAATCGTACTAGCTACTATATTATTCTCGATTCAGTTATACGCTGATTTTTCAGCGTGCAGTGACATTGCCATTGGTAGCGCCAGAATGTTGGGAATCAATTTAACTGAAAACTTTAAGCAGCCGCACTTTGCCGTTTCGATTTCAGATTTTTGGAGTAGATGGCATATAACGCTCTCCACATGGCTTAGGGATTATATTTTTTTCCCGTTAGGTAAGAGGAAAAAGAAGAGAAGCGAAATCTATTTTGCCATTGTGATTACTTTTTTAGTAAGCGGCATATGGCACGGAGCCGCTTGGACTTTTATATTATGGGGTCTCATTCATGGGTTTTATCGCGTGTTTGGAGATGCAACGAAATCTTATCGTGAAAGTATGGCTTCGTTTATTCGATTGGATAGAACTCCAGTGCTTCATAGGTGGTTGAAGATTGCAATAACCTTCCTTCTAGTCTGCTTTTCTAGAGTTTTTTTTCGATCGGATACCGTAGCACAAGCATTTGAAAATGCAAAACTTTTCTTAAGCATCAGCTCTTGGAGCCCGGTGGGAATAATTAAAGCTTTTGAAATTTTTCCGTTATTTGATCTGTTACTTTTCATTTTTTTCTTTATTATTCTCCAACTGTTTCAATATATAGAAAGAAACAATGGTTCAGCATGGGAATTTCTATCAAAGCACTCTACATTTACTAGATTGGCATTTTATATTTTTCTTATTTTTTCAGTTCTTGTATTAGGTGTTACTGGTGATGGATTTGTTTATGGTGGATTTTGATACAACAACTTCCATATGAAGTTTAGGTGAGGAATTATGTTAAAGAAACACGGTGTTGAAAGGATTTGTTATGGTACGTTTATTCATCAAGTTAACAATTATCATCGGTGTTGTTATCCTGCTTTTTATGCCTATCAATCAATTTGTTAAGGATTCATATGATTACAATATTGACCATGACATACTGGCATTTAAGAAACAACCACATCCTGTTGATCTCATCAATCTAGGTGCATCTCATTCGATGTATGGTTATTATTTTAAGCCCACTGGTTTGTCCCATCTGGACTTAGCGCTTCCTTCTCAGACCATTCAATACGACTCTAAATTGTTGAAAGAGTATGGTGAGCATCTTAAACCTGGTGGTGTCGTACTCGTTTCCATCTCTCAGATGACTTTTGCCAATACTGAGGCTAAGAACATTGGGAACTATTATAGAGTTTTAAATCGAAGTGATATTGAACCGTATAATATGATTGATTATTACAGTTATTTGTACTTACCAGGGACTAATACCGCGAGTCTTAGCTCTGCAATCACGGGTAAACTAAAAGACTTAAGATGGAATTCTCATCAACCTTGGTCAAATAACGGTAAAGATTATTCGGAAAGAAAGTATGAGAAAATAGAAGAAAAGTATCAGGAAGCAGTAGAAAACAATAACATTGAACCAAATATAAAGCAGTTAAGAGAAATTGTGGATTATTGCCGCGAGAAAGGCTACCAAGTCGTGTTGACCATGGAGCCCGTTCATCAGTCTTATCAAGAATTTTTCAATGAAGAAGTAATGAATAGACTTGTTTTTCAGCATTTAGAAGCTCTAAATCTAGATGTTCCATTGTTAAATTATATGGATGATCCAAGATTCGTAAACAAGCAAGAATATTTTATCGACCCCGATCATTTAAACAGTGAGGGCAGAAAAAAGTTCTCTTGGATCGTTTACGAGGAACTGAAGAAAATGGGCTATTTAAAAAAGGATTGAATCAAAGTTGAATCAAACATGAAACATTTAAATAACTTTAAAAGTTAATAAAGGAGCAGACCTGCAGGTGAGAAGGGCAGGGACGAAAAAGAGACAATATCTTTTTGTATGAATTGTGTTGATATCATAACCATCGAGAGGCTTTTTTGTGCATTTGTAAATTTCCATAAATTATAAATGTGCAGTGATTGATATTGAGTGAACAATCATGATATAAGTGTAAAAGAATATTTATTTTACCGGGATTTTGAAGCTGCATTACAGTGAGAGGATTTGAGCATTAATGATAGATAATTTTTGGCGTGACCTGCCGCGTCCATTTTTTGTACTTGCTCCAATGGAGGATGTAACAGATGTTGTTTTTCGTCATGTCGTAAGTAAAGCAGGGCGACCGGATGTGTTTTTTACGGAGTTTACCAACTCAGATAGCTATTGTCATCCAGAAGGATTAAAAAGTGTTCGCGGCCGTTTGACGTTTACAGAAGACGAACAGCCGATGGTGGCACATATATGGGGAGATAACCCTGAATATTTCCGTCAAATGAGTATTGGGATGAAAGAGATGGGCTTTAAAGGAATCGACATTAACATGGGCTGCCCTGTACCGAATGTCGCACAAAGAGGAAAAGGAAGTGGCCTTATTCTTCGTCCAGATGTAGCGGCTGAATTGATTCAAGCGGCTAAAGCTGGCGGACTGCCTGTTAGTGTGAAAACACGACTTGGTTTTAAAGAGATCACCGAGTGGGAAGCGTGGCTTACGCATATTTTAGAGCAGGATATTGCAAACCTTTCTATCCATTTACGTACAAGAGAGGAAATGAGTCTGGTAGATGCCCATTGGGAGCTGATTCCTGAGATTAAAAAGCTGCGTGACCGTATTGCACCAGATACGTTACTAACGATTAATGGAGACATCCCGGACCGTCAAGTCGGGCTAGAGCTTGCTGAAAAATACGGAATTGATGGTGTTATGATCGGGCGTGGAATCTTTAAGAATCCATTTGCTTTTGAAAAAGAGCCAAGAGAACATAGCAGTAAAGAATACCTTGATCTGTTAAGACTGCAGCTCGATCTACAAGATCAATACGCAGAAGAAGTGCCGCGTTCTATCACAGGACTTCATCGCTTCTTCAAAATCTATGTAAAAGGATTCCCTGGAGCGGCAGAATTACGCAATCAGTTGATGAACACAAAATCAACGGATGAAGTGAGAGCATTGCTAGATCACTTAGAACTGTAACAACATATAAAACATTTAAATTCAGTATGAGACCTGACGTGTTTCATACTGTTTTTTTTAAGTTCTTTTTATGATTCTAGTCCGAAATTCAACTAGAGGAAGGTGATCGTTTTTGTAGAATTATAAATCAAACTAGAAGATTCGAGGAGGAGTTACGTTATGAAATTACTGCTCACATCTGGAGGCGTGATTAACAAAAGCATACATGAGGCGCTCGTTGATATGTTGGACAAGCCGATTGCTGATTGCACCGCGCTATGTATACCAACAGCGATGTATGGACATCCCTGGGTGGGCCCTGGCGTGAAAGCGTGGGAGTTCATCACCGGGAAAGAGGAAAATCCTATGGTTAACTTAGGTTGGAAGTCAGTTGGTGTGCTGGAGCTTACAGCGCTACCAAGCCTGAAAAAAGAACGCTGGGTGCCGCTCGTACAGGAGGCGGACGTCTTATTGGTATCGGGCGGAGACGCTCTTTACCTGTATCATTGGATGCAGCAGTCGGGGTTAGCAGAGCTATTACCATCGCTTCGCGCAGTATATGTGGGAATGAGTGCAGGAAGTATGGTGATGACACCTAAGATTGGGAAAGATTTCGTGGGCTGGACTCCACCGAGCGGTGAAGATCAAGCACTTGGTTTAGTCGATTTTTCAATCTTTCCACATGTTGATCACGAGATGCTGCCGGAAAACACCATGGCAGCTGCAGAACAATGGGCTGCTGAGATTAATGGACCAGCATATGCTATTGATGATGATACCGCAATCAAAGTAATTGATGGTGAGGCTGAAGTGATTTCTGAAGGACATTGGAAACTATTAAGTAAAGTTAGTTCATAAGTCATATCATTCGGAAAATGAATAGGATAGGAATTAAATTAAAAGTAGAGATTTCTTTGTGAAGAAGAAAGCAGTTGATACCTATGCTTTTTTCTTTTTTTATGGGATGAATAACTAGTGATAAATTCTCCTTTAAATGTTTGAACACGTTAAATTTAATTAGTAGATTTCACCCATACAACACTCTCAGCCATAGTTTTTATTTGTATTTTTGTAAAATTAAGATAATTCTTATTGTTCATTCGGAATGATTTCCTCTCTTATATAATGAGAATAACCAATTAATAGGAGGTATCGTTTCGTGAAGAAAAAGCTTATAGGTTCCGTCATTTTGTCATCTGCATTGCTATTAAGTTCCATTCCGGTTAATGTACTTGCACAACCTGTTCATTCAAGTGAAGTCAACCGTGTTCATGTTGCTAAAGAATGGAATGAGAAAGCGAGTGTACCTTTCTTTGTGAAGGAAAGAGATGCAGAGAAGTTTTCCTCCAGCAGTTCTTCTAACGCAATAAATTATTTAAAGAAAAACCAAGATAAAACAGGTATTAAAAGTCCGGAAAAAAATTTAAAAGTTAAAAGTGTGAATAAAGATGAACTTGGAATGACTCACGTACGATTTTCACAAGCGGTCAACGGCGTTCCTGTCGAAGGTTCAGAAGTAATAGCCCATTTTAATAATAATCATGAGATCGTTTCCGTGAATGGAAGAACGAATCAAACGATTGTTGATCAACTCGTAGATACACAAGCTGACATCAGTAAACAAGATGCGCTACAAGCCGCTTTATCATCGGTTAACGCCCCTCAAGAGCTAACGTATGAACCAACATCAGAGCTCGTTATCTATCCATTTGAAAAGAAAAATTATACCGCTTATAAAATAAACGTTAACTTTATGGGTGAAGCACCTGGAAACTGGTTTGTATTTGTAGATGCTAAAACAGGGAAAGTCATCGATCGATATAATGGGCTGATGCATGCAGAGGAACACAAGACACAAACAGGCTCTGGCCTTGGGGTACATGGTGAGCATAGAAAATTACATATTACACGAGTGAAAGAACCGAAATCTGGAACGAGGTTCGCTTTAGCGGATTACTCTCATGAGAATCTTGAAGGAATTTTTACGTATGATTCCACAAGTGATTGGGACTCTAGTAATGATAAGATTTATACGGGGAATTCTGCTTCCTTTACGAGTGACTATGACCGAGCGGCTGTTGATGCACACTATAATTCTGAAAAGGTCTATGAGTATTATTTGAATGAGCATGGTAGGAATTCTTTGGATGGAGAAGGTATGGCGATCAATTCCTATGTACACATGGGAGTCGATTACAATAATGCATTCTGGAATGGACGTTATATGGCCTATGGAGATGGTGACGGTGAATTCTTCATTCCATTATCTGCAGGTCTTGATGTTGCAGCACATGAAATGACACATGGTGTGATTACGCATACCGCAAATCTAGCTTACCGTAACCAATCTGGAGCACTTAATGAATCATTCGCTGACGTTTTTGGTGCACTCGTTGACGATAGCGATTGGGAAATGGGTGAGGACATCATGGCACCGGCTGCAAAAGCAGATGGTGTAACGAGATTGCGTAGCTTAAGCGATCCGAACAGTGTTGTTGTCAGCAACCCGCAAAGAGCGGCTTATGGCAGTGGTGTCTATCCAGCACATATGGATGAATATTATAACATGCCGCTGAATGTAGATAATGGTGGTGTACATGTGAACTCTTCCATTACGAATCATGCTGCGTATCTGATCGGTGAGGAGCTTGGTAGAGAAAAATTAGGTAAAATATATTACCGTGCTCTATCGGTCTACTTAACATCAAATTCTAACTTTAGTGAAGCTCGTCAAGCCATCGTACAAGCTGCAACAGATCTTTATGGTTCAGGAAGTACCGAAGTAACCGCAGTTAACGCAGGCTTTGATGCGGTTGGTATTAATTAATAGAACCATTGGTAGCTGTAATACAAAATGAAAACCTCAGGAGCACAATCCTGAGGTTTTATTTTAGTAAAGAAGTGTGGTTAATATTATCAAAATATTCTAATGATTACAACTTTTATAAATACATTGTAATAAGTCGAAATACTTACTATAATACTATTTATTAGAAAGACAATTGTATTTTTAGGGTGGATATTATTTAAAGTGATTCAATTGTTCTACCTGTTAAAAGCATATCTTACTACAGGTTTATCTAGATTAACAGCTTTACAATACTAACTAGATTGGTGATGACATCTATGAAACGTATAATGAAAAAGTGGAATCAGCTAAGTCTTGTTAAACAGATCTTTATTGGATTAATTGTAGGTATTATCTTAGCTTTAGCGATTCCGCAAGCAGCAAAACCTGTTGTTATTTTTGGAACATTATTTGTGGGTGCACTAAAAGCAATCGCACCTGTCCTAGTATTATTCTTGGTTATGTCAGCGATCGCCCAGCATAAAGCGGGCCATCAGACAAACATGAAAGCTATTATCTCTCTATATCTTATAGGAACGTTTCTAGCAGGGTTGATTGCGGTTGTTGCTAGCTTTATCTTCCCAGTAGGTCTGACACTTGGAAAAGGAGCAGAAGGTGTGACTCCTCCTGGTGGCGTGGTTGAAGTACTCAAAACGTTATTGATGAACGTAGTTGATAATCCATTTAACGCTTTAGTTAACGCGAACTATATCGGTATCTTGGCGTGGGCAGTACTTTTAGGTCTTGCTTTAAGAAGTGCGCAGGAAACGACTAAAACGATGATTTCAAACGTTTCAGATGCTGTAGCCAAACTAGTGACATGGGTAATTAAGTTCGCACCGCTAGGAATCATGGGACTAGTCGTTGAATCGATTACGTCGAACGGAATTGAATCATTATTGAGTTATGGTAAGTTGTTAGGACTTTTAATCGGTTGTATGGTATTTGTTGCGTTGGTTGTGAATCCACTTATTGTGTTTACAGCAATCCGCCAAAATCCGTATCCGCTTGTTTTCAAATGCTTGAAAGAAAGTGGAATCACAGCATTCTTCACACGTAGCTCCGCTTCTAACATTCCTGTAAATATGAAGTTATGTGAGAAGCTTGGTTTGGACAAGGATAATTATTCTGTATCCATCCCATTAGGTGCAACGATCAATATGGCAGGGGCTGCGGTTACGATTTCTGTATTAACACTTGCTGCCGTTCATACTCTTAACATCCAAGTCGATCTTGGAACAGCTATTCTTCTTAGTGTTCTATCCGCTGTATGTGCATGTGGTGCTTCAGGGGTTGCTGGTGGATCCTTGTTGTTGATCCCTCTGGCTTGTAGCCTGTTTGGAATTCCAGGTGATGTGGCGATGCAAGTAGTTGGAGTCGGCTTTATCATAGGCGTTTTACAAGATTCTTTCGAAACAGCTTTAAATTCTTCAACAGATGTACTGTTTACAGCTGCAGCTGAGTACAAAGAATGGCGTAAAGAAGGTAAAGAAATCAATATTCAAAAAGCAGCATAATAGATGGCACCTGAAACGTTTAACACGTTGCGGGTGCCTTTTTTGTTGACGTAATTTTCTTTGTTAAAAGGAATTTTGACGAAGTGCATGGAATGACATAAGTGGTTTTATTATTAAAAAATCAGGAGGTTACTCATGGGAAGATTAGTGCATTTTGAAATTCATGTGGATGATATGGAACGAGCAATGAAGTTTTACGGTGAGGTGTTCGCCTGGTCGTTCCAAGATTGGAGTGAATATGCCGGAATGCCTTATTTCGGTGCAGTGACTGGGGACGACAAAGAAATGGGGATTAACGGGGCACTCATGCAAAGGCAGAGCCCGCCACCTGAAGCGAATCAAGCATTAAATGGGTATGCTTGTACGATGGGTGTTGAAAGCTACGATGAAACGGAAGCTAAGATTTTGGAGCAAGGCGGAAAAGTAGCGATGCCAAAGTACGCGCTACCAGGAATGGCTTGGCAAGGATACTACATAGATACAGAAGGCAATATTTTTGGCATTCATCAGCCTGATGAGAATGCGAAATAAACAATATAATTTTAGTATATTTAACTACGGCAACCAATCCTTCATGGAGAGGTTGTTTTTTTATACATTTAAAATATCAAAATAATAAAAATTTTACCATTATATAGTATTTAATGGTAATATATTACTAGTAAATTAATTGGGGGATAGCAATATGAAAGCTTCAGATAAAAAGCAAATAATAAAGTATATAGAAAAGAATGAAGGTATATTAAAAGTAAGAGTTCTTGATGAATTTTCATACTTAGGGGTTAGCCTTGTAGAATCTTATATCCATAATTCAAAGGAAATTATTAAAAAAGAACACAAAGAAGGTACAAAACTATATATCAAGAAAAGAGGTTGCTTAGGCTGTCTTGCCTTTTTAGCTATATTTTTTGTTATTGGTTCATGTGTTGCAACTGGTAATGATGAAGAGAAAGATGTTGTTGCTCCTATAACAGCAGAAAAAGATGAGAACGAAAAAGCTGAAGAAGATAAAAGAAAAGCAGAGGAACAAGAAGTTAAAGAAAAGCAAGAACAAGCAAAAAAAGAACAAGTAGAGCAGGAAAAAAGAGAAAAGCAAGAAGAAGATAAAAGACAAAGAGAAGCTGAAGCTAAAAAAGAACAAGAAGAACGTGAAAGACTTGAGCAAGAAGCTAGTAAGAAAGAAGAAGAAAAAAAGGCAGCTTCGGTAAATTATTCTATTGATAAAGACTGCAGTGACTTTTCACGTGAAGGAGAAGCAACACAATTTATGAATGCATCAATTGCAGCTGGATTTGGTGATCATCGCCTAGATCGTGATGGTGATGGTAAAGCATGTGATGATTAAAAAAAAATATAATGACTAAAATGGACACCCTCGATTTCTAGAGGGTGTTTTTTATAGAAAACCATTCACTTACTAAGTGAGAGTGCAAACTAATTAAATAATTATACCCCTTAGTTAAAAAAGTACAGACGATGTTAATAAAGTGCTAATGATAGCGCTTTCAAAACTTCGTTTTTCGTAGCTATAATTACCTTGTAAGTACTTTTAAAGGGGGAACTAATGATGAAGAAAAGTAAATTACTATCTCTGATGCTTGCTGTAATCATGCTTATGCTTGTTGCAGCTGGTTGCAGTGACAGCAATAGCGAGGTAAGCGTGGGGATCGTCTTACCTACAAAAGATGAGCCAAGATGGGTGCAGGACGAGCAAAGATTTAAGGATGCTTTAAAAGGAACAGATTACACGACAGAGATTCTGTTCAGCCAAGGATCTTCTGCAAAGGAAAAAGAAAACGTTGAAACATTAATCAATAAAGGAATCGACGTTCTTATTATCTGTCCACAAGATGGAGATGCAGCAGCTGCGGCAGTAGAAGCGGCGAAAAAGGATGACATCACGGTTATCGCTTATGACCGTTTGATTACGAATACAGATGCGGTTGACTATTATGTAACGTTTGACAGCTTGGCAGTAGGTGCTGCACAAGGTCAATACTTAATCGACAACGCTAAAGGATCTAACACACCGCTTTACCTTTATGCTGGAGCGGCCTCTGATAACAATGCATTTTTATTCTTTGAAGGAGCTTGGAAAGTGCTTCAACCTAAGATTGCTGATGGCACATTCAAGATCGCTAACTCTAGTGAAGCTGAAGCTTTAAAAGACAAAGCTGAACTTTCTCGCGATGAGCTGAGCAAGATCATCGGTCAAGTTACAACGAACTGGGATGCAAACGAAGCGAAAAACAAAGCGCAAACACATTTGACGGCTGCTAAAGCAGACTTAAAAGGTGATGTTGCGATTCTTGCTCCAAACGATGGAACAGCTCGTTCGATCGCAGATGTATTTGGATCAGACAGCGCGGTTTCTAGCTACCTTGTAACAGGACAGGATGCAGAAAAAGCATCTATCCAATATGTGATTGATGGTAAACAATCGATGACTGTATTTAAGGATGTTCGTACACTCGTGAAGGATGCAATGGGAATGGCAGTTGAGATCCTTGATGAGAAGAAGCCGGAAACAACTGGTTCTTATGACAATGGAAACGTTGAAGTAAAAGCCAAACAAACGAACGTAATCGTTGTGAACAAAGACAACGTGAAGAAAGAACTTATCGATTCTGATTATTATAAAGCCGACGATTTTACAGGGCTTGAATAAGAAAATAGCAGGACGAGAAATAGTGATAGATTCGACGTCTATCACTATTTTTCACAATGAAGTCAGTGGAGTGGCTAATTGGAGGGATCATGATGAGCGGATATATTTTGGAGATGAACGAGATCTCCAAATCGTTTACCGGAGTGAAAGCGCTCAGCAATGTAAATTTTAAAGTAAGAAAAGGCGAGATACATTGCTTGATTGGAGAAAACGGAGCAGGAAAATCGACGCTTATGAAAGTACTAAGTGGTGTTTATCCTTATGGAACGTATGAAGGAGACATCGTGTTTGAAGGAAGTGTTCAGCAGTTTAACAAAATCAGTGACAGTGTTCAAACCGGCATCGTCATCATCTATCAG
Source organism: Bacillus sp. E(2018) (assembly GCF_005503015.1). Classification (NCBI taxonomy): domain Bacteria; kingdom Bacillati; phylum Bacillota; class Bacilli; order Caryophanales; family Bacillaceae; genus Bacillus; species Bacillus sp. E(2018). The sequence goes on from NZ_SCOL01000003.1 coordinate 63,927, forward strand.
GAGCTAGCTTTATTTCCGGATCTTACGGTTTATGAAAATATTTTTGTTGGCAACGAGGTAAAACGAGGAAACTTGGTCGACTGGAATCAGACGATTGCTGAAGCAAAGAAAATGCTGAAGCGGGTGGGGCTTGACGTGAATCCAGAAACTCTCGTGAAAGACTTAAGTGTAGGAAAGCAGCAGTTGGTGGAAATCGCTAAAGCGTTAAGTAAGGACGTTAAGCTGCTTATTTTAGATGAACCGACTGCCGCGCTAAATGAGGATGACAGTGAGAATTTGTTAAAACTTCTAGGTGAGTTAAAGAAACAGGGCATCACGAGTATTATGATTTCACACAAGCTAAAAGAAGTCATATCTATCGCTGATCAAGCGACTGTCCTGCGTGATGGCAAAACAATTTGTACGCTCGATGCTTCTAACGGAGAAATATCAGAGAACATGATCATCAAAAATATGGTCGGACGCGATATTGATGATATTTATCCAAAGAGACCCGATAAGAAGATTGGTGAAACGATACTTGAGCTGAATGATTGGTCTGCGTATAGTACCGAGCTTGCTAGACATGTTTTGAAGGATATCGATTTTCATGTAAAAAAAGGAGAGATCGTCGGGATTGCTGGACTAATGGGATCTGGACGAACGGAGCTTGCACTGAGTGTGTTTGGTAATCCGAAAAATTACAAACTAGAAGGACAGCTTAAAGTCTCAGGTGTGGAAAAAACGTTCAAGCACACGAGTGACGCGATTAAGTCAGGTATCGCTTATGTAACAGAAGACAGAAAAGGTGACGGGCTTTTTCTTATTCAAGATATTAAGAACAATATAACGGCTGCCAATCTTAACGAAGTCGCTGATAAGGGAATAATCAACGAGAATGAAGAGGTAAAAAGAGCAACAGAATATAAGCGGTCTATGTATATTAAAGCATCCTCACTAGAGCAAACGGTCGGTAACTTGAGTGGAGGAAATCAGCAAAAGGTATCGCTCGGTAAGTGGCTGTTCGTTGGGCCAAAGCTATTGATTTTGGATGAGCCAACTCGTGGTATAGATGTAGGTGCTAAGTTTGAAATCTATACGATTATGAACAAATTAATCAGCGAAGGCATGAGTATCATCATGATTTCCTCTGAACTTGGTGAAGTACTTGGAATGAGTGATCGTGTCTACGTTATGGCTGAAGGAAGAATGAAAGGTGAGCTGCCGATTGAAGAAGCCAATCAAGAAAACATCATGCAGCTTGCAACGCAATAGGGGGTTAACGCAATGGAATTTATTAATGAAGCAAGAACGTTAGTGAAAGAGAATATCCGTGATTATGGGATGTATATCGCGCTGTTTGTGATTATGCTTACCTTCTCCATCATGACGGATGGGCTGTTCATGTCATCACGTAATATTAGTAATCTCTTAGATTCTACAGGTTATATCGCTGTACTAGCAGTCGGAATGACCCTCGTCATCGTTATTCGTCATATCGATCTATCTGTTGGTTTTGCAGCAGGTTTTCTAGGTGCAATCGCTGCTATTCTTTTAACAAAGATGGGCTTGCCGGTTTATGTTACGATTCCGGTAATCCTTGTGCTTGGAATCGTTATTGGTCTGTTTAACGGTTTGTTAATCGCAAAATATGCAATCCCTTCGTTCGTAGCTACGCTTGCGGGAATGTTGATCTTCCGCGGTGCGCTATTACAAGTAACGGAGAAAACGGGAACAATTATTATTAAAGACGATGCGTTCAACGCGATCGGTAACGGATTTATTCCCTCTCTTATGATTGTTAACGGGTTGCATCTGTTATCTCTTATTCTAGGTCTATTATCAATCTTATTTTATATATACAGCGAGATCTCTACGCGCCGCAACAAGATTAAATATCAGTTCGATGTTGTATCTAAAGGGATCTTCACGTTCAAACTCGTTTTTGTTTCAGCAATCATCGCCTATGTAACTTGGATCCTAGCAGGTTATAACGGCTTTTCTTGGACCGTTGTAATTATGCTTCTTGTTGTAGTAGCATACCATTTCTTAACGACAAAAACGGTGCTTGGCCGTCACATTTACGCAGTAGGAAGTAACCCAGAAGCTGCACATCTCAGCGGAATCAACGTAAATAAGATTACGTACATGGTGTTTGGTTCTATGGGAATGCTTGCTGCGCTCTCAGGTATTCTTTTTACTTCACGTCTTCAATCGGCTACAACGACAGCAGGAACGCTTTTTGAGCTTGATGCGATCGCAGCTGCCTATGTGGGTGGTGTTTCTTCAGCCGGTGGTGTCGGAAAAGTAACGGGTGCCATCATCGGTGCCATTGTTATGGCTTCTTTATCAAGCGGGATGAACCTTCTTGGCGTTGGAGTTTCCATGCAATACATGATTAGAGGTGGCGTGTTAGTTGCAGCAGTATTGTTTGATGTGATGACGCGTAAAAAGAGGGGATAGCCTAATTCAAAGCAAGGTTTTCTAAAAAAGTGGAGACATCGAGCTAAAAGGTGTCTTCACTTTTTACTTTTACACACCCATTCTATCCCTTTAATTGGTAATTGGGTTAGAGTCTAGATCATGTTTCTTATGATAAAATAAGATTAGTAAATTTTCGGAAAAAGGGGATACTTCACTTGCGCAAAGCCGGGCTGATCTTTTTGATTTTTATATGTATCTTCCTAAGTTATTTAACGTTTATAACGGCGCAAAAAGCGTTTCGAACGGACTGGAAACTGCCGTCAGCTTCTTCTCAAAAAGAAGATTCTTTTCGTATCGTTCTTATCACTCAAGAATTGGATACGCCTTTCTGGGATAAGGTTGGAAAAGGTGCGGAACAACAAGCTCAAAAAAATGGAGCAAGTCTTGAAGTATGGGGAAGCTACGGCAAGAATCAGGATGATTTTTTAAAGAAGCTCGAGATTGCTATTCAATCAAAAGTGGACGGTATTATCGTGCAAGGTCTGGATACTGATCGTTTTAAAGAATTGACGAAAATAAAGGCAGCATTTTATGGCATTCCTATTATTACGGTTGGAAATGACGTACCTAAAGCAGAAAGTCTTCGAAAAACTTATGTTGGATCAAATCAGCACTTAGCTGGAATGATGATCGCCAAGCTCATGTTATCTGACATGGGACAAGAAGGACAAGTCATTTTATTAAGTGATAGCCAAAAGGAGTTTTATCAGGAGGAGCGGCTTTCAGGAATTAAAGAGGTGCTTCAAAGCTTTCCGAATGTAAAGACGATTTATGCAGAAACACCTGAAATGAGAGAGCAAGTTATCGCCAAAACAAGAGACCTTTTAAACCAGTATCCCGAGGCGGATGGATATATTGCCGTGAACGCCAATATGGCAGGAGCAATGATACAAGAGATTGGTAGACGCGGACAAGTAGAGCCGTATTTTATTTATTCTTTTGATGATGGATCTGAATCAATGACATTACTTAACCAAAAAAAGCTGGATGGTGTGATTGAGCAGTCGCCCGAGATGATGGGAAGAAAAAGTGTAGATGTTTTGATGCAATGGCTGAAGAACGAAACTGTTCCTCTTGATGCGGATGGTTATTCCAGTGAAATTCGAATGATAAAGGCGATGGATGAGAGATGAACAGCATACAGAAAAAAATATGGATGCTTGCATCAGTCGTTCTGATCATCATGGCCATTATTTGGATAGCACTTACTTACTATAATCAAAAAACCCAAACTCAATACAATGATATTTTACAACGTTATTTAAGCATGAATGAAGTGACGAGCACGAGTCAACAAGTGGTTACAGACCTCAATAACTACTTGCTTGAACCTTCAGAGAGCCATTCGGATAAGCTTGATAAAAGTAAAGAGAAACTTAACATGGCAAAATTAGAAATCGGAAAACTAAGAAACTCTGAAAACGAATTTGCACTCATGAATTATATGAATCTTATTGATAGTTTGATTGAAACAACAGATCGCTCTCTTATGTTTTACGAGGAATCTGACACCGAGACCTCAAACAAAGAGTTCACCGAAGCGACGCGTCTCTCAAAATATATTTCAGAAATGACCCTCACCTTGATCGACACAGAGCTGAAGACTTATGACGTTTTTTACAGAGGGATTATTGACCAGTCTGCTGAATTTAAAAAACTAGGAATCTGGCTAATGCTTCTGATTACCCTTTTGTTACTCGTGATTACGTATTGGTTTAGTTTAAGTATCACAAGACCTGTGCAGCAGTTAACACGTGGAGCGAACGAACTTTCTGCGGGAAAATTTGATAAAGAGATCAAAGTTGAATCAAATGATGAAATCTCATTTCTTGCACAAACCTTTAACCGAATGCGCATCAATATTAATAATCTGTTTCAGGAAATACAGCAGAAGGCGCAGCTTGAGCATGAATTGCAGCAAAGTAAGCTTCTGTTGCAAGAGAGTCAGCTTAAGAATCTGCAAAGCCAGATTAATCCACATTTCTTATTTAACACGTTGAATACGCTATCGAAAAAGGCTTATTTGGAAGGATCAGAAGAAACGAGTGATTTACTTGTAAGTGTGGCTGGCCTTTTAAGATACAACTTAAAGTGGTTAGATAAATCCGTTACGCTTCAAGATGAAGTGATGGTGATTCAGCAATATATGAACATTCAAAAAGCAAGGTTTACAGACCGGCTGACACTGCACCTGGATATTGATCAGTCCTGTTTAATAGTTCAGATTCCTGGCCTAACTCTTCAACCGATTATTGAAAATGCTGTTATCTATGCGGTTGAGCCAAGAGAAGAAGGCGGGGAGATTTGGCTCCGAATAAAAGATGAAGATAAAATGGTGAGGATTGAAGTAGAAGACGACGGCCCTGGCATTTCTGAGAATATTAGAAAGCAGATTTTAAATGGAGAATTAGTCGAGACGAAAAGCGCTTCAACAGGTATTGGTTTTACGAATGTCGTGAAGCGACTCCAACTTTTTTATGGGATGGAAAACTTGATGGATATTCAAAGTAATAACGGTGTAGGTACGAAGGTGGTAATCAGAATTCCTAAGACGAGGAGGATTGAACAGGATGCTCAAACTCTTGATCGTTGACGACGAGCAGATTGAACGTGAAGGACTCCAAGTTATTCTGCAGAAGGCATTTCCTGATATCGAAATTCATCAAGCGAAGAACGGGAAGGTCGCTGTGCAACTAGCAGCCGAATTAAAGCCTGACTTAGTGATGATGGATATTCAGATGCCAGGAATGAACGGACTAGAAGCGATTCAGGAGATGACTTCTACGAATCCTTTCATTAAGTTTGTGATGATCACAGCCTTTGATATGTTTGATTATGCTCGTCAAGCGATCAAACTAGGGGTGAAGGATTACTTATTGAAGCCGAGCAGAGTGAGTGAAATCGAGGAGACGGTCGGGAAAGTTTTGAAGGAAATTACTGAAGAGCGCAGATCTCTTAAGGTTCTCGAAAGTACGCTGCCACTCGTGGAAACAGATGTCGTCACGCAGCTTTTGTTCGATCATGTACATGATGTCCATCTGGATATGCTCGTTGATATGCTCGATATTTCTTCAACCGATGAATCATTTGTTATGAGTATCTTACTTCCGCAAAGCGAAGATAACCTTTATTCGTTGATCAAAGAAAAGGTTAGGAAATCTTCGAGTGGATGGGTTGGTGCCTTGTATGGCCGCCAGCTTCCAATAATTGTTTTTCGTAAACCAGGCAGTTCGTACCGTTCTCAAGCGATTTCTCTTGCAATAGATATTCTTTCACTCAAAAAAGCAAGTTCAAACGAGGGATGGTTCGTTGGTATCGGAAACGTCTGTCATTCTTTAGATCAAGTTAGACAGTCTTACCAAGAATCACTGATTGCAACGATGGATCTCTCTTTACCTGTGAAATATCGCTTTTATCATGATGTTCCAGTGCTAGGGAGTACAGAGAACAAACCTCAATCCAAGCAGCGTGAAAAACAGTTCTTAGATGAAATTAGGTTAGGGAAGTGGGATGAAGTTCATAAGAATGTGATGAATCTCATTCAACGGTGCGAGAATGAGGGGGCAGATCTGCTCCAAACGCAGCAGCGTGTCCTTGAATTGCTCTGGGTCGCCGCAAGAGTGATGAACGAAGTGGGAGTGGAGACTGAAACGCCTTTCTTTTCCTATCAATCTCAAGACTACCGTCAACTTCGTTCTGAATCAGACCATTTATTAAAACAGATGCGGACTTCATACGAAGAACATTATGAACAGCTAGAGGCAGATACGATTCATCAGATCAAACAATATATCGTAAAACATTCGCATGAAGACATCTCTCTTGAGACGTTAGGAAGAAAAGTAGGTTTAAGCCCGATCTATATCAGTAAGATGTTCAAAGAAAAGCTAGGGATCAACTATATTGATTTTCTAACAGAATGTCGAATTGAAAAGGCGAAGAAACTGATGGCAGATCCAGAAAAAAGCTTAAAAGAAATCACGTTTGAGGTCGGATATCACGAACCTAACTATTTCAGCAAAGTGTTCAAAAAAATGGTTACGCTTTCACCTACAGAATATCGCAGGACTGTTCTTGGGAAAAAAGGATGAAGGTACGTAAAGGAGCATCTTTCATGAGAAACATTATAAATCGTGTATGCCTTATCCTGTTATTCATAGCTTTGATAGGTGCTTCAGGTTGCGAGAAAGACAATACGAATAATGAGACACTTGGAAAAGCCATTCCTTCTAAAAATGAAAAGCTAGACAGCGGGTCAGTGAATGAGGACAAGATTAAAATCGGTTTTTCAATGGATACGTTATTAGAAGAACGTTGGCTTAAAGATAAAGAGCTCTTTAAAAAAGCCGTAGAAAATTTAGGAGCTGAAGTAGAAATCCTCGCTGCTAATGGTGATGACTCTTTGCAGATTGCACAAGCTGAAACGCTCATCCAGAATGGGGTTGATCTTCTTGTCGTTGTTCCTCATAACGCTGAAGCTATGGCAACGATTGTCAAGAAAGCACATTCAGCAGGCGTAAAGGTGATGGCATACGACCGTCTGGTCAAAAATGCAGACCTCGACCTGTACGTATCTTTTGACAACGAAAAGGTAGGCGAGCTTCAAGCGCTTGCGATAACAAAGCTCGTACCGAATGGAAAGTACGTATATATAGGGGGAGCTGAAACGGATAACAATGCTCATCTGTTCAAAAAAGGGGTGTTCCGAGTTCTGCAGCCTTTGATTGATAAAGGGGTTATTACGGTCGTGTACGATCAATGGTCCAAAGACTGGACGCCTGCTAATGCTTTTAAAAATATGGAGTCAGCATTAAAAGCTAACAATAATGAAATTCATGCGGTAATTGCAGCGAACGATGCTACGGCAGGTGGTGTGATACAAGCGCTTGAAGCACAAGGGCTCGCGGGGAAGATTCCGGTCTCAGGACAAGATGCCGAACTTGCTGGCGTGCAGCGGATCGTACGAGGAACTCAAGTGATGACGGTGTATAAACCGATTCAGGCTTTATCAGAGAAAGCAGCAGAATTGGCAGTGAACATGGCAAAAGGCGAAACAATAAAAACAGAACGAAAGATCAACAACGGTAAAATGGAGGTTCCTTCTGTTTTGTTGTCACCCATCGCTGTTGATCAAGGGAATATTGACGAAACGATTATTAAAGACGGATTTCATTCTAAAAGTGATGTTTATCAGAATCAGCAATAAACCGGTCTCCGTGATCTCCATATGGCGCGGGGCTTTTTTTGTTGAATAAATGATTGTGTCATTCCCACCCTGTGCCCATAACATGTTAGTAAACTTTATCTAACAAGGAGCATGTTATGTATAACCAATACAACTATAGAGTAACTCCGAGTGTTGTTGCGTTTGCTAAAGGAGATGTGACTGGAGACCGTGTACCAGACGATGTATACCTAACAGGTACGAAGAGTCAGGATAGCCCATTTATTGACAACATTACGCTTTTCGTAAAGAACGGAAGAACAGGGATTCAGACAAGAGTTCCTCTTTCTGACAATGCCGGATACAACCCCACTTTGTTTTTAGGAGATTTTACAGGTGACGGTGTCTCAGATGTTTTGGTCAGCATCAATTCTGGTGGCAGCCGAGGATTCATGTATCATTATGTGTACTCGTTTATAGGGAACACACCACAAGAAATGTTTAATTTCAACGCATACAATGCAGCTTATGAATATGATGTAATCTATGAGAATAATTACAAAGTCAGAGTTGTAAGTAAGCGTAATAGAAAAACGTATATCATTGATATCTCTCTGCGAGACAAAGAGTATTTAAATGAAATATATGATGTGAACGGAAAGCTGAAGAAACCAATTACCGGCTTTGTAAATCCATTAAGTGGTCTATATCCAATCGATTTTAATTATGACGGAGTTTACGAGCTTTCTGCCTATCAAAAGATCGCAGGATTATATAACGCAGACGCTCTAGGGTATGTAGTCAATACGCTGGGATGGAGTAACAACCGGTTTGTTCTTCAGAATCAATATGTAGCGATTTCTGGAACATAATAAAAGAGATCTAGCCTTTTGAAAAGGTTAGATCTCTATTTGTTAGGCATTCATGCTATAGATGGTCCATGATAAGTAGGTGGCAAATGAGCTCCATAGCAGATAAGGGATAAGCAACCATCCCGAAACTTTTCTTAAACGACTCGCATAAAGGACTAAAAGTAAAGTGGTTACTGCAATCAATAGTGCGTCGATGCTCGCTGCGAATAAATCTTTCTGTGTAAATTGAAAATAACCGAAAGCTTGGTTGAATACATAGTTGATGGCGAATAAAATCCAAAAGCCGATTGGTTTAAAACCGTATTGATTGTAGATAAGTGTAGCTGATAGCGCGATCAAAAAGAACAAAACAGCCCATATAATACCGATTGTTTGTCCGGATGGCGTCCATGAAGGCTTGTTCAGTCCATCATACCACTCGCGGTCGATCGGAAATAGAAAACTGGAAACATAGAACAGAGCAAAAATAATGACAAAGACGGCAATACTGGATTTTTTCATGCGTTACCTCCTGGGTTGTAGTGGGATTCGTGTAAGCAATTGTCTATATTTCTTAGAAGTATACTGTTCCCTTTTTAAATTATTCTTTAAACCAGAAGCGTATTTTTTGCATTTGGAAACAGAGGGTATTATTATAATAGTTACTTTAAAAAAGAAAGTTATAATTCGGGCTATTTCAATGATAGTAATGTATGTGGTTGATTTCCGTTCCAGAATGCTCGCTTTCCGGGGGGAGTGCGGTGAGCCTCTGATCCCCCAGGAGTCTCGCATCTTGCACTTCAATCAACTTTCATGGAAGTAATGAAAAAAAGATAAAAGCAAAAACGACTTGAAGAGCCCAATAAAAATAAGAGGTGGAAGACAAACATGATGAATAAAAAGTATGCACCATTGTTTGAATCTTATCGTTTTAAAAACGGTGTTGAACTTAAGAACCGTGTTGTTATGGCACCGATGACAAACTTTTCTTCAAACGAAGACGGAACTGTAACAGATGAAGAAATTCGCTACTACGAGCGCCGTTCTGAAGGTGTTGGAATGGTGATCACAGCTTGTACCAATGTTACGGCTAACGGTAAAGGATTTCCGGGAGAGTTCGCTGGAGATACGGATGCCATGATTCCGAGTCTTCGTCGCTTAGCTTCTGCTATTAAAGCAAAAGGGTCAAAGGCAATTCTTCAGATTTTCCATGGTGGTCGCGAAGTGCCGCCTGAACTTGTTAACGGAGATGTTGTGAGTGCGAGCAATATCCCTTCAGGTGAGGGGAAACCTGTGCCACGCGAACTGACTTCAGAAGAAGTATCTTCTATCATTCGTGATTTTGGTGAAACAACAAGACGTGCGATTGAAGCAGGTTATGACGGTGTTGAGATCCACGGTGCGAACGGCTATCTGATTCAGCAGTTCTTTTCTCCACACGCCAATCGCCGTGAAGATCAATGGGGCGGCTCGTTAGAGAAACGTATGGCGTTTCCTTTAGCGGTTGTAGATTCAGTGAAAAAAGCAGTAGCTGAATATGCAGATGACTCATTCATCGTAGGCTACCGCTTCTCACCAGAAGAACCTGAAACACCAGGAATTACGATGGCTGATACGTTAGCGCTTGTTGATGCTCTTAGTGCAAAGAAATTAGATTATCTTCACGTTTCGGTAATGGATTTCTGGTCTGAACCTAGACGAGGAGTTGAAGATACACGTTCACGCATTGAGATTATTAACGAAAGAGTAGGCGATCGTGTACCTGTTATGGGAGTAGGATCCATCTATACAGCAGATGATGCGATCAAAGCTTTAGAAACAGGAGTGCCATTCATTGCTTTAGGGCGTGAACTGATCATTGATCCAGACTGGGTACAAAAGATTGAACAAGGCAAAGAGTCTGAAATCGTAACGAAACTTGATAAATCAAAGCAAGATGAACTTGTAGTACCAGATCCGTTGTGGAACGCAGTCTTGAACGCACCAGGATGGTTCCCAGGAGTTTAATAAAAGATAAGAAAAAGCAGGAGCTGATCCTGCTTTTTTTGTTTGTTTGTGAACACAACAAAGTTTACTTTCAACAGGTGTGGGAAGACATAAGAGTAGACATTCAACTAGGAGGCAGATTTAATGAGCAAAACGATTTTTATAACAGGTGCAGGAAGTGGATTAGGAAAAGGTGCAGCTATCGGACTCGCTAAAAAAGGACATGCCATTATCGCCACAACTGAAACGACTTCACAAAAAACAGCTCTTTTAGAAGAATCAAATAATCTAGGTCTTGATATAGAGGTGTTCAAACTTGATATTACAAATGAACGAGTCTAGAACAAATAGAAAAGTATGACTTTGACATATTTGTAGCCAATGCAGCGATCAATGAAGGTGGACCATTAGCTGAAGTTCCAATGGACCGCGTTCGTGCTTTATTTGAGGTAAACGTATTTGCTACGCTAGAATCCGTTCAGCTTGCAGCGAAAAAATTCGTCGAAAAGCGAAGCGGAAAAATTATCTTTTTGAGTTCTATGGCAGGTATATCAGCAACACCGTATGTTGGACCGTATACGGCAACAAAGCATGCGATTGAAGGAATTGCTCAAACGATGCAGGCTGAACTTCAAGAGTTTGGTGTGAAAGTCGCCACGATTAATCCAGGCGCATATGCAACTGGATTCAATGATCGAAGTGCAGAAGAAAAATACAAATGGTATGATCCCGAAAAGAACTTTACAAGAAAGGAAGATATGAAGAAGCAAGAAGAGCAACTGAAGAATCAATATGATCCAGAGGACATGATCGAGAGAATGATTGAAATCATCCCGGCCGAAGAACATTACTTCCGCACTGTTCATCCACAGGAAGTAGAGGAACAGTTAAAGAAAACGGAGAAAGAACGTTGGGAAATGAAAATTTAAAGTAATCAACATCTGATGAGACCCTGATGAATAAATCAGGGTTTTTTGAGTTTTGTTGAAGAAAATACTATAGTTAAATACATATATCAACGGGATAGTAGGGATGTTTGAAATGAAAAAAATAATTGTAATTGGATCCGGAATTTTAGGAGCGTCTACGGCTTATCATCTTAGTAAATCTGATGTAGAGGTTCTTTTAATCGATAGAAAAGATAAGGGACAAGCGACAGATGCAGCAGCAGGCATCGTGTGTCCGTGGCTATCTCAGCGTCGTAACAAAGCTTGGTATCAGTTAGCAAAAGGCGGAGCGCGGTATTATCCTGAACTCATCAAGATGCTTGAAGAAGACGGTGAAACGGATACGGGTTACAAACGTGTAGGTACACTCAGCTTACATGCAGATCCTGATAAACTTGAGAAAATGGCAGAACGAGCTCTGAAACGTAGAGAAGAAGCTCCGGAAATCGGGGAGATCACGATTCTTTCTCCTGAAGAAACGAAGAAACGATTTCCACCCTTACCCAACGAATTCGGTTCGGTCTTTGTAAGTGGCGGTGCTCGTGTAAACGGAAGAGCGATGCGTGACGCTTTGTTGAATGGAGCTAAGAAAAATGGTGTGCAGATTTTTCAAGGTAATGCCGCCCTTTTTCATGAAGGAAACAAGGTTTCTGGTGTTTCTGTTAACGGCCAAACAATCCTTGCTGATCAAATCATCATAACAGCAGGAGCATGGTCAAATGAGATTTTAAAGCCACTTGGGATCAACTTTAAAGTAACTCCACAAAAAGCACAGATCATCCACTTGGATTTGCCAAAAACGAATACAGCTGATTGGCCAGTGGTGATGCCGCCGACAAATCAGTACATTCTCACTTTTGATGATCGAGTAGTCGTAGGAGCTACACACGAAGATGAGGCAGGTTTTGATAACCGGGTAACGGCAGGCGGTATTCATGACATACTCTCAAAAGCCTTACCTGTCGCACCTGGCCTGTCAGAAGGATCACTTCTTGAAACAAGAGTGGGCTTCCGACCGTTCACGCCAGGTTTTTTACCAGTAATCGGACCGCTTCCTAATTTTAATAACATTTTGGTCGCGAACGGCCTTGGTGCATCAGGGCTTACAAGTGGACCTTACTTAGGAGCTGAACTTGCGAAGCTTGCATTAGGAAAATCTACAGAACTAGATATATCTAACTATGATGTATCTGGTGCAATTGAATAATGGCTATGAAAAAAGACAACTTCCACTTAAGTGAGTTGTCTTTTTATATGGTACTCCCAATTGGCTTTAAGCTGAAATACACCAGGTACTCATTGACAGCATCTATATCATAGATTTTTTTATTAATAAAAAACTTAAAGATTAAGTCGTTTGTATCGCTGAAAGATAGTGAGTATCCTGCACTTTCCAGAAGCTCTTCTGTGTCATCTTCGTCCAATTCCAAACCAAGAGCCAGCGCAAGAATCGTATTTTTCTTTGGTCGGTAATCTGATTTAGAGCGAATCTTAGAAAAGTGCTTTCGATCTAAACCGGCTTTCTTATAAACATCTGCGTCGGTCACACCTTTTTCATCAATCAGTTGAAAAAGTTTTTCCTGTAACGTTGGCTTTTTGTTTTGATGAATAAACGCATCTAACTCAAAACGGAGACTGTTTTCTTCTAAACATTCCTCCATCATTTTAGAAGACTGACAACCTTCTAATTCCATTATGAAATAATCATTCAGGTAGGTTTCTAATTCTAATAAAAGTTTTTGATTAAGCATATCCGACCACCTCCTAAATGTCGCTTCACAGGCGACCATTTGCTGGATCTTTCTAGCTATGATTATAGCATGACAAATGTTGGGAGATGATTAAAGGTGAACAAAAACGTAACAGAAATCGTATTTTTGCTTGATCGAAGTGGTTCGATGTCAGGGCTGGAGAAGGACACTATTGGAGGGTTTAACTCGTTCGTAAAAAGGCAAGTTGAGCGGAAGGGAAAAACACTTCTTACGACCGTTTTATTTGATGTTCAGTATGAAATTCTATGGAGCGGTGTCCCTGCAGAACAAGTTCAGTTAACGAGGAAGGACTATTATGTCCGCGGAACTACAGCGCTTTTGGATGCTGTAGGCAAAACCATATTGGATGTGGGTTACAGGCTCTCACGCACTGAAGAACACGATATACCAGGTAAAGTGATCTTTGTTATTACGACAGATGGAATGGAGAACGCGAGCTCTGAATTTACACACGAAACGGTAAAGAAGCTTATTGAACATCAACAAGAGAGATACAATTGGGAATTTATTTTTATGGGTGCAAATATTGACGTTATAGCTGAATCGCAAAATCTCGGTATTAAAGAAGAAGACGCGTTTAGTTTTGATGCTACTCATGATGGGATAGAAAATTTATACTCCATGATGAGTGAAGAGATCATACAGCGAAGAAATAAATAACATTAACTCAGAGACAATTTCCTTATACAGGAGAGTGTCTTTTTTATGTCATCATAAACAACATATTGCATATATTGGAAATCTATAGTACATTACATATGTAATGCACTATAGTGGTAAGTTGGAGGTGAGGTACATTTGCTGCTAAATGCTGATAGTATGAAGCCGATTTATGTTCAGATTTCAGAATGGCTCGAGAACGAGATCTTGAACGAATCGATTTCAGCAGATGAAAAAATATATTCGCAATATCAACTAGCTGAGATGTTTAATGTGAATCCAGCTACTGCTGGTAAAGGCATAAACTTATTGGCGGACGATAACGTTCTTTATAAGAAAAGGGGACTAGGAATGTTTGTTGCGGCGGATGCAAGAAAAATTATCCTCGGTAAAAGAAAAAGTTCTAAGCTGCATTCACTTGTAACCGAGTTAGCGCAAGAAGCCATTCAGCTGCAAGTCGAAGAAGATGAACTAGTAACGATGATCAGAGATATGCACCAAAGAATAAAGGAGGAGCAATCATGAATGTTGTCGTTTGTCATGAACTGACTAAACAATATGGTCGATCGAAAGCAATCCAAAATATGACCTTTCGGATAGCGGAAAATAAAATTACCGGTTTAATTGGAAGGAACGGAGCAGGAAAAACAACATTATTAAAAATAATTGCTGGTTATCTTCATCATTCTGCGGGTGACATACAGGTTTTCTCTGATAATCCGTTCAATAATTTAAAGGTTTCGGCAAATACAATCTTCATCGATAACGAGATGAGTTTCTCACAAGGGTTAACATTAAAAGAACTGCTTGAAACAGCGGGGAGTTTTTACCCAAATTGGAACCACGACTTAGCGTTGAAATTATTTGATTATTTTTCTTTTAATCCTAATCAATATCATGGAAATCTCTCAAAGGGGATGAAGAGTACGTTTAATATGATCGTTGGTTTAGCTGCACGCTGCCCACTGACGATCATGGATGAGCCGACAAGCGGAATGGATTCTGCGACACGTAAGGACTTTTACCGAGCATTATTAAAAGAATACATCGCCTATCCAAGAACAATCATTCTTTCTAGCCATCTATTAGATGAAGTAGAAGATTTGTTAGAAGAGGTTCTACTCATTAAGTCTGGTAAAAAGTGTCTTCACTTATCCATCGATCAGTTAAAGGAGTACGCGATTGGCGTGAGAGGAAAGACAGTTAACGTAGAGAAGTGGACAGAGAAGATGGAACCCATTTCCGTGCAAGAGATCGGCGCAAATATGTCATACGCGGTCATAAGAAACGATCGTTCGATAAAAGAGTTAGAGGATGCTAGACAGTTAGGATTAGAAGTCACGCCAGTTTCTGCAGAAGATATTTGCAGTTATTTAACAAGTAAAACAAAAGGTGGGATTGATCATGTATTTAGCAGAGGTTAAGGCTTGGGACATCGTAAAGAAACAATATCGCTATAAGCTGAAATCATATTTCGGTGTGTTTACGTCGTTAATCGTGATCCAGCTGCTGGCGATTCTTTTTTCTTTTAATGGAACGGGCATGGGTGGTGGTTCCTCAAATTCACTAAGCTATGAATTTTACTATTACACGAGTGATATCATCCTCGTTTTTATGATGATTTGGGCGTTCATAACAGCGATCATAATTACAACGAGAGCGTATCGGTATGACGATTTTTCTTTTGTAACGAATCGTGTCATAAGCCAAGTTTCTAACATTTTATTTCTTTTATCCTCTAGTATTTTTGCAGGCATAACGGTTTATCTTTCTACTCATCTGTTTCAGATCTTAGCTTTTTACTTCAAAGATAATTATTCAATCATCGTTGATTCATTAACGGTTACTGAATTCGTCATGGGAATGATTACTTCCATTCTTTATATTTTTCTATTTGCTAGCGCAGGATATCTTGTTGGAATTTTAATTCAGCTGCATAAAGGTTTCTTGTTAATTATTCCTACTATCTTGTTTGGCGGCTTAATATTGGATGGAATAGGTGGCGATTCTAGGGTTATTGTAAATGTAACCATGTTTTTTGGAGAAGAAACATCATTTATTCTGTTTATTTGTAAAATAGTTATCGTTTCGTCGTTTTTACTGCTGACTAGCTTAGGAATCTCTAACAGAATGGAGGTAAGAAAATGATTATTATGTCTTTCTTGCCAATTTTGATAGTGTTTATTATCGTCGCTTTTGGAATTGGAATCATGAGATCAAATACTAAAGTAAGCTTAGGAACAAGAAAAATTCGCTGGATCCTCGGGGGATATACCATTATTCTAGCGATTGCTACAGTGATTTCATTAAGCGTTCTTCCCAACTACAAGAATGATCAAAAAGTTGCTACGGCTGCAGAAATGACTAAAATAGAAGACGCTCAAACTAAAGCGATAGACAATTTGTATTCAGGAAATATTGATGACCTTGATAAAGCATTTTTTGAAAAGAAGAAGTGGTCTTTCTCTACTGATAAAAAGTCGTTAGACATTGTTGTAGAAGAGGGAGAAACAGGCATCATGAGTGTTTTTGCTGAGCGGAAAAGCGCAAGTGATGGTGAGATTGAAGCCACTTACTATTTAGGAAAATCTTATATTGATGGTGTAGATTTTACAGATGAATTGCATCCGCCAGAGATTTTATTGAACGGACAACAGCTAACCGTAAATAATCCCCCTTTAGTGACTGTTAGTTTTTCAAGGTTTTCACCAGGCTTTGCATACAGCCAGTTCTCTAAGGATGGACACTTTAGTCAAGAAAATCGCAGCTCTGTGATCGGCCGTGATTTTATTCTTTTAAAAGTACCAAAGGATATTGAGATTAACGGTGATATTAGCTGGATAAACGAATAGAGGGGAGCTTGTTATGTTGGAAAACAATAACACTTTAATCGAGGCCTACAAAAATGCAAAATACCAAGTAACCGGACACGGAAAAAGAGATGTTTCTGTTCTGTTAGATTCTCTTTCCATTCAAACAGGTCAGGAAGAAAGTGATATGTATGGCAGTGGCCACATCATTGATAGCTTTCAAGAAAAGATGGCTGCTTATTTAGGAAAAGAATCTGCTGTATTTTTCCCAAGTGGGACGATGGCCCAACAAATCGCCATGCGCATTTGGTGTGATGAAAAGGGAATTAGGAAAGTTGCCTATCATCCCCTATGTCACTTGGAAATTCACGAAGAAGATGGTTTAAAAGAACTTCACCATATTGAACCCGTGCTGCTTGCTGATGCCAATGAGATCATCAAGCTCGATGACGTGGTAAATATGAAGGAGTACGTTTCTTGTTTATTACTTGAACTTCCTCAGCGGGAGATCGGCGGACAACTGCCAACTTTTGAAGAATTACAGGGAATTTCTGATTATTGCAGAGAGAAAGGAATTAGACTTCATCTGGATGGAGCAAGACTGTTTGAAATTCTCCCATTTTATAAAAAGACAGCCGCTGAAGTTTGTGCACTTTTTGATAGTGTATATGTTTCTTTTTACAAAGGGATTGGTGGAGTTGCTGGTGCAATCTTAGCGGGGCCAAAAGACTTTACTGAGACATCAAAGATTTGGAAAAGACGTCATGGTGGTGATTTGATCAGTCTTTATCCATATATCTTAAGCGCAGATTTTTATTTCGATCAGCGAGTTGGAAAAATGGAAGAGTATTATGAGGGAGCAAAGGAATTAGCAGCACTCTATAACGAGTGTGAAGGTGTACGCACCCTTCCTATAACGCCTGTTTCAAACATGTTTCATGTCCATGTACAGGCACCAAAACATGAAATTGAACGCATTTTGGCAGACACTTATGGTGAAAGTGGAGTTGGATTAACAGGACATCTTCGCGAGAATGGTGAGAATCGTTGTTTCTTTGAAGTGAGCATAGGGGACAATTATTTAGCAGTACCTAATAGTGATTTGAAACAGACATTCACACTGCTGAATAAGAAGTTGGAGACAAGAACTTTAGTATAAATAATAACGAAGTAACTTAGGGGAAAATGATAGAGACTATTTAAAACAGCAAAGAACTGCTAATCATAGCAGTTCTAGCTTGTTCTATATTTAGTTATTCTCTGGGTCCGTATCATCGTTATAAGCACCTGGTGCTTGTTTCGCGTTGAACGTCCAATCCACTTGAAGCTTGTCACCTTGGAACTGGTTTTGATCTTCGCCATTATCTACGAATTGGAACAACACGAACATTTTTTCTTTCTCACCTGGAGGAATTCCATCAGGACGCTGTGTGGTGCCAACAAACTCGTCAATTGCTGTAAGATCGGGTTGTTTTTCTTTCAGTTGTGCCAATGTTGTCTCAACGACAGGTACAGTTGCGCTGCTCGTGTTGTACATGATGGTAACTTTAATGTGGTTTGCAAGATCATCTGTATTATCAGATTTGGCATCTTCAACTGTATATTTTGTATCTAGCAATACTTGATAAATGTCTAGAGAGCCCTTGTTCTCAAACGTAAATTCACGGTAAACTTCATCGCCAGGTTTAATGTTATTGATGTTAACCACAGCGTTTGGATTGATGGAAAGATCTAACGTACCTGCAGCGAAGGTGTTCTTCGTTTCGAACGTGTCACTAAAGTAAGCGAACGTTCCTCCTCCCATTAAAGATAAACCTAGTGCAGCTGTCATGACGCCTTTGCTAATTGTCTTCGTAAATCCCATTCTTCTCAACCTCCATAGATATGTAATTTAGATTTATTAAACTCGTATGTATGGTTACATACATAGAGAGCTAACCGTGTTTATGCTTTTTCAACATCTAGTTTTCTAGCTGCTTTTACTATAGAAAAGACAGCTGAACTAAATAAAAAGAACCCTGGAATAAATAACAAAAGCGCAGATGCTTCCTTAGATTGAGTCACGTTTAATGCATATCCGACATATGGAATCGTAAATCCTGTGTAGCTACCAATCACGTCATTTAAAGGAACTGACCACATATCAGGTCCGTCATTGTTATCTCCTTTGGTGTTATAAGAAACTTGTCCACTTTTATTTTCAACATCGATAATTCTATGAGTAATCAGCTTATCTTCCATTTGAAAAGTGATAATATCGCCTTTTTTAAAGGTAGTGGTATCGTCTGCCTGTTTAATAGAGATGATAGATCCTGTTTGAAAGCTAGGTTCCATAGATCCGGACAACACCGCTTTAATCTGATAGCCAAAAAAGGAAGGTTCTGCTCCTGAGACACGTGACGATAGGATGATAAAAGCAAGCAGACAGAGCAATATGATAAAAGAGGAGCTTGCTAGTTTAGTGGTGATTTTCAACAGTCTTTTCATCATGTTTTGTTTCTCCCTCGTTTTAATT
The DNA here is from genome assembly GCF_005503015.1 of Bacillus sp. E(2018). Taxonomy (NCBI): domain Bacteria; kingdom Bacillati; phylum Bacillota; class Bacilli; order Caryophanales; family Bacillaceae; genus Bacillus; species Bacillus sp. E(2018). The sequence goes on from NZ_SCOL01000003.1 coordinate 83,095, forward strand.
AAGATCTTTTTGTTCTGTATGATCAGCAGAACTTTCCACCTCTGTTGTTTCAACAGGATCTTCATTCTTCTTCTCTGCATCTTCCAAGTTACTGATGCGAACTTCAATAGAATGACGTAAAGATTTAATAGTGTGTAGGTCCACTGTTTCTTTTATTGTTTTGCTCAGTTCGTTTACCTCAATACAGCCTTCATAGACAAATTGATATGCCTTTGAATCCAGTTTCCTCACCTGTTTCTCGTAGTTCAAAAGCTCATTATGTACGTCTTCAAAATCTTGAAGTAGTGTGTGAAGAGTTTGTTCTATTTCTTTCATCTCAGCTAGTAGCTGTTGTAATTCTAGTAAATTTGCATCATTCTCCACGTTCGGAACAGTGTTGTATAAAGAGCGTATGTCAGAATAAGTAGATATAGCTTTCCCGCTAAGATCCCCTACTGTGTCTGGAAAAACAACTGCTGCAGACAGTTCAACGGGTTTTATTTGAGCTTGGCTAGAAAAGGCTGCTTCGGTTTGACCGGTAATTTGAACACCACAATAAAAAGAAAGAGAGTATAACCCTAACAGAACAGCCCCTTTATGAAACTTGCCTTTCATATCAGCCCTCCTCGTCTAGTGATTTGACCCTATTATTACAGAATGTGTTTGAGATTGTTATTGGGTTAATTTATCTATAAAATATAGAAACTTTTTGTCGAAAATAGCCTCTAGAAGCTATTAACGCTTGAAGAACGGAGTATAAATTAACCCAATTGACCACTTTTACAATGTTCTTAATAATTGGAATTATTCCGGAAGCACAATTTAATGAAGAGGTGAATGGGTTGAAAAAGAAAAGAAAAAACCGATTGAACAAAAAAGTGGTAATCCCAGCAGTTTTAGCATTGTCCGTTACACTTGGAGGATTTTCATCAGCTGGATACAAGGCACATGCGGATACTTCAACTGTTTTATTCCAAGCTCCTGAAGGATTGAGTAAAGCTGATGTCGTTAAAGCGTATCTTCAATCACAAGTCATTTCTGAGGTTGGAGCAAAATCAACATCTTTACTAGGAGAGCAGTTTAAGATCGTAGAAGAGTTTACAGATAGTAGCACAAATACATACCACGTGCGTACTATTGAGCAATACAACGGGATTCCCATCTACGGCAGTGGACAAACCGTTGCATTAGATGCAAACAACAATGTGTATGCGTCATTTGGACAGGTGACTCAAAAACTAAGTCGATCCATCATTCCTACAGATCCATCCATCACGAAGGAAGATGCAGAGAGAACAGCTAAAGAGCAAGTAGTTGCTAAGATTGGAGAAGTTAAGCAGTATGACGGAGTAGAAACCGAATTAACAATCTATCCGCATGAAGGAAGAAACTACTTAACATACTTAGTCAAAGTTTCGACTTCTGTTCCTGCACCTGGGTATTATCATTATTTTATTGATGCAACTACTGGAGAGATCGTTGATCAGTTTAACGCGGTACATGAAGCAGATGCTCCAGCAGTCACGCCGATAACAGGAAGAGGACTAGATGTATTCGGTAAAGTTCAAAACTTTATCGCTGTAAAAGATAGTACATCCGGGAAAAGCTATCTGCATGGTGCCGCAATAGGAGGAGGAACAACGACGAATCCGAACATCGTCCCGGTTCATACGTACAAAGCGAACCGCATGGGTGAAACACCTTTCATCCTACTATCCGGACTTTTTGGATTCTCAGGTTTTGAAGTAGAAACAGGTACGTCTTTCTTTGCAGATCCAGCAGCGGTTTCAGCTCATACGAACTCTATCAAAGTAAATACGTATTACCAAAATATTCACAAACGGAACAGTATCGATGGAAACGGAATGCCGATCATAAGCACGGTCCACATTGGATCTAAATGGAACAATGCGGCATGGAACGGAAAGCAGATGCTTTACGGAGATGGTGACGGTATTCTGTTCAGTTCACTAGCAGGTGCGATGGATGTTGCAGGTCATGAGATGACACATGGTGTAATCTCGAAAACTGCAAACTTAACCTATCAAGGAGAATCTGGTGCAATTAATGAGTCACTAGCTGATATCTTTGGTGCATTGTCTGAAATGCATTCACACGGGTTGACAAGCCCATCTGAATGGGAAATGGGGGAAGATATTTTCACACCAAACGTACCAGGTGATGGCGGACTTCGTTCTATGAGCAATCCAAAATCCAAGAAGCTTTCTGCAGCTTACGGATTAAAGGATAATGCATATCCTGATCATTATGAAGACCGTTATTTAGGTGAGCTGGATAAGGGCGGGGTTCATATTAACAGCTCCATCAACAATAAAGCAGCTTATCTCATCTCCGAGGGAGGAGAGCACCATGGAGTTAAAGTCACGGGTATCACACGTTCGAAAACAGAGAAAATCTTTTACCGTGCTTTAACGAACTATCTTGTACCATCATCAGGATTCAAAGAGATGCGTGCTGCAGCGATTCAATCCGCTCGAGATCTTTATCCAGACCGTAATGGAGCTCCATCTGCCGAAACAAAAGCAGTAATGGCAGCATACGATGCGATTGGTGTACCGGCTCAATAAGTCTATACGATCCACGAGAGATAATTCTTTCGTGGATTTTTTATGGAAAAATAGTAGGTATTAAGGATTAAAAACATGACTTTTGAAGGAAAAAACCAATTTTGAAAGAAACTTTTATCATTAAACATTTGTTCATGAGGAGAGACACATATGATTGAGGGAGAAATTATAAAATTTTATCGTAAAAGAAGAGGACTTTCTCAAGAACAACTGGGCAAAGATATTTGTACGACAACACATGTTAGTAAAATCGAGCGTGGGCAGACGAAGTACTCAACGGAGATTATAGCGCTATTCTCAAAACGGCTTGATATCGATATACAGAAGGAGATGCAGTTCTTTCAAGATATGGAGAAGAAACTCCATCAATGGCACAACTCTATTATCATGCAAAGAATGAAAGAAGTAGAGAAGACAAAAAGTGAACTAGATCAATTTCCCATTGTTCAATCCTCAAAACATGCAGCACTCTATCAGATGGTGCTTGCTCGATATTACCTTTTGAAAAATGAGCCGCAAAAAGCAGCAGAAATACTAAAACGAATAAAAACGGAACACCTGACTCCTTATGAGGACAACATGTATAAGCATGTAAAGGGAATCTATTATTTGCAGAAGTATAACAATTTTCATGTTGAGAATCGTAAGAAAGCGATTGAGCTCTTGAGTACGATTGATAAGATCTCCTATGGAAATGAAGAATACTGTTATCATTTAGCGATGGCTTATCAATGGGTTGAATCCAAAACGATGGCTTATATCAATGCTAAAAAAGCTGTGGACTATTTTAAGAGAAACAACAACTTCTCAAGAGCCATCCAAGCAGAATCAGTCATGTTGCTTCAAATAGAATGCACAACACAACATGAATTCGAACAAAAAGTTAACCGTTATCTTCAGTTGATTCAGGATAGCGAAACGCTAAACGAAATTGGTATTATCGGAATGCTTCTACACAATCTAGGACTTGAATTTTTCAAAAGAAAAGATTATAAAAATGCGCATATCTATTACCGAAAAGCGTTAAAGATGGCTGATAAAAAAACAGCGATTTATTTAAATCGATTGTATAATTTTTTGGACAACAGTATTGATGGAAAACTTCAGTCTCAAAGGCAAAATTTAAAAAACGCAGAAGAAGGATTAACAGCAGCCAGAATGTTAAAGCACCTTTTATATTTACACTTGTTTCAACTTCACGTATTTATTATAAAGGGCGAGACTGATGCTTATTTCAGTTACTTAGAAAATATAGCTATGCGATTTTTTCAAGATCAAAATCAATTTAGCAGAATAGAAAAGTTTGGAAAGCAGCTTTACCACTATTATGCCGACACGAAACAGTACGAAAAAGCAGTTGAAATTTCCGCTCTTTTCTTAGTGAGAGATTAAATAAAGTTTTATGTAAGATAGGTTGGATCTTAAGTCCCCTGTCTTTTTTTGTTCAAAAAAGTTAGAAAATTTGTATTGAAAGTTATTTTCGAGTCAGTTATAATTCTCATTAACGAAAGCGCTTTCGGTAAAGAGGAGATAACAATGGCTACAATCTATGATATTGCAAAAAAGACGGGTTTTTCAACAACGACCGTCTCAAAAGCACTTAATAACTATTCTGATGTAAGTGAAAAAACGAAGCAGAAAATTTTACAAGCAGTTGAAGAGATGGGATATCTGCCTAATGCACATGCCCAATCACTTTCTACAAAAAAGTCTTGGACGATTGGTGTGATGTTTTCTGAGTCGAATGAAGTAGGAATGAAACATCCTTTTTTTAGCGCCATAATAGAAAGCTTTAGAAAAAATGCTGAACGAGAGGGATATGATCTGATCTTCGCTTCAAGAAATCTGCGTAATCGGGATATTAGCTATTTGGAACACTTTTCTTACCGTGCTGTTGATGGCATTGTAGTGATCTGTTCTGATCCACAAGATCCGCAAGTACAAGAGATGATAAACAGCACGATTCCTATCGTTGTTATAGATATGAACAAACAGAACTGCAGTCTTGTCTTCTCGGATAATATTGAAGGTGGAAAGCTCGCGGTAAACTACTTGCATACACTTGGGCATACAAAGATCGCTCATATCGCTGGCGATGCTTTAACGGATGCAGGTGCAGAAAGAATCAAAGGATTCAAAAAGGCGATGAATGAGCTGAACCTGCCCATTCAAGAGGGCTATCTGATCAATGGTGGATTGTTCTCGATCGGTGAAGGTAAAGCGGCTATGGAAAAACTTTTGATGTTGGATGATGTACCTACTGCGGTATTTGTTGCAGGAGATCATATGGCAATTGGTGCGATTGAAGCCATAAAAGAGAGAGGTTTATCTGTACCTGAAGATATTTCAATCATCGGATATGATGATATTGAGATGGCGGCATACATTACACCGAAGTTAACGACGATTAAGCAAGATACGGATATGATTGGATATCAAGCTGCAAAATTGCTGATGAAACAGATTATCCAAAAGAAAAAACTGATTACATCCAAGCGTATACCCGTGGAATTAATCATTCGTGATTCATGCGCACAAAAAAAATAAAATTTTTTTAGGATAATTCGAAAGCGGTTTCGAATATTTATTTTGAAACAAAACGAAACCGCTTTCGCTCTATAAATTTTAAAGAAGGAAGGGGTTTGTACATGAAAAGGAAATTAAGTATCTTTTTGGCAGCTATTTTGTTGGTGGGATTATTTGCAGGTTGTTCAAGTGATTCAAAGACTTCAGGTAATGGAAAAAAAGATGTTGATCTAAGAATCTGGTCGTTTACAGATGAATTAAAGAAACCGATCAAAACATTTGAGGAAAAGAATGGTGTAAAAGTGGAGTTAACGATTGTTCCGATCGCTGACTATCCTACAAAGTTAAAGCCTGTACTTGAAAGTGGTGTTGGAGCACCTGACGTATTCACGGGTGAGATCGCATTCTTAAAACAATGGGTAGATGCAGGTTATTGGGAGAATTTATCGGAAAAGCCTTATAACGCTGATAAACTTTCTGATAAGTATGTACCTTATGTATTTGACCTTGGTAAAGATAAAGATGGTAATGTACGTGCCCTCTCATGGCAAACAACGCCTGGAGGTATCTATTATAAGCGAAGTATCGCTAAGGAAGTATTAGGAACAGACGATCCAACTCAAGTTGGAGAGATGATGAGCTCGATGGATAAAGTGTTTGAAGTAGCAGATAAGATGAAGTCAAAAGGCTATAGCATGTTTCCAGATGAAGGCGCAATTCGCTGGTTTACGCAAGGAGATAATCCTCAACCTTGGGTAAACGACAAGAATGAGCTTCAGCTTACGGAAGAAAAAATGGAGTACATGGATTACTCGAAAAAGCTTCGTGATAATCAATACACAGCTCTAGCACCTGAATGGTCACCATCTTGGTTCGAAGGCATGGATAAGCCGATCAAGGTAAAAGAGGGTGGCAAGGAAAAAGAAACACAAGTATTCTCATATGTTCTTCCTACATGGGGATTACATAGCGTTCTGAAAACGAATGTTAAGGAATCTGTTGGTGATTGGGCAGTAACGAGCGGTCCTAGCCCTTATTTCTGGGGTGGAACATGGCTTGGAGTTTACAACAAATCAGATAACAAAGAACTTGCTTATAAATTTGTAAAAATGATGACGCAGGACGATGAGTTCTTAACATCTTGGAGTAAAGAAACAGGAGATGTTCTTTCTTACCTACCAGTAACAGATTCAATTAAAGATGATTTTAGCGACAAATTCTTAGGCGGACAGAACAACTATCAATTCTTCCTGGATCAATCTACTAAGATTACACCTGGGATCGTGACGAAGTACGATCAACAGTTAGATACGCTTTACGGAAATGCCGTACAGCAATATGTAACAGGTAAGAAATCGAAAAAAGAAGCGATTAAAGAGTTCTATCAAAAAGCACAAAATGCATACCCAGACATCAAAGTACCGAAAAAATAAGTTTTAAGGACGGTGGCGGGAAACTTTTTCTCGCCACCGGCCTATCTTTAGAAAGGGGGAGGAGAGATGAAAAATTTAAACCGTTATGGCTATTTTTTTATTGCTCCGTTTTGGCTCGTCTTCTTAGTGTTCAGTATATATCCGGTCGCCCTAACCTTTTATTATAGTTTTACCAATTATACAGGTAGTGGTGAGGCCCAATTAGTAGGTCTAGCAAACTATAAACGACTCCTCACAGACACTTATTTTGTAGAAGCCTTTTTTAACACATGGAAGATATGGGGTGTGAACTTTGCGCTTCAGATGGGACTTGCTCTTATCCTAGCTATGATCTTTTCAGATATGAGAGTTAAGTTGAAAGGTATCGCATTTTTTCGAGCGATCTTTTATCTACCGAATTTAATTACGATCAGTTCAGTTGCTCTATTATTCGGAATTTTACTAGATTGGCAGCACGGATCATTAAACATGATGTTGATGAAGGTAGGAATCATTTCAGATCCGATCAACTGGCTGAACGAACCAACGAGTGCACAGTTATCGATCTCATTGATCTTAACGTGGATGTGGTTTGGTCACTCTTTTATCGTTGTGATGGCTGGTGTATCAGGAATATCGAAAGACTACTACGAAGCAGCATTGATCGATGGTGCAAATCGCTGGCAGACGTTTTCTAAGATTACGATTCCGCTTTTGAAGCCTATCCTGCTTTATATCATGATTACCTCGCTCATTGGAGGTCTTCAATTGTTTGATCTACCGATGCTTTTAACAGATGGAATAGGATCACCAGATGGCTCGTTGAATACGATGGTGCTCTATTTATACAATCAAGCCTTCAAGTATAACAACTACGGATATGCTGCAGCAGTCGCATACGGATTATTTGTTATAACGCTCATCTTCTCTGCTTTTATCTTTAAAGGGATGTATGGGAAAGAACGTAAACAACCAAGGCAGGTGTAAAGCATGATAGGAAAAACAGCCGTAGATAATAGCCTTTCAAATTCAGTACAAAAGAAAAGTGTTTTAGAAACAAAGCCGAAGCGAAAAATCAGTATACCAAAACTTTTGATCTATACCGTATTGATCGTTATGGCAATCGTGTGCTTCATTCCGTTCTTAATGATGCTTGTTAACGCTACACGCTCAAATGAAGCAATCCTTTCAGGCTTCACCCTGATTCCTGGCAGTGCGATCGTTGAAAACTATCAAACGATGATGAGCTATATCAATATATGGGCGGGTTTTAAGAACAGCTTAATCATCTCCGTACTTGTAACGTTGTTATCCGGTTACTTCTCAGCGTTAACAGCTTATGGATTTGCGTTCTACGTGTTTAAAGGTAAGAATGCGATGTTCGTTTTCATGTTAGTGATGATGATGGTCCCAGGTCAGTTAGGGTTGATCGGCTTTTATGAACTATGTAAAAACTTAGGGATATTAGATACGTATATTCCGTTAATCATTCCAGCTGCAGCAAGTCCTTTCGTGGTGTTCTTTTTGCGCCAATACATCTTAACAACGCTGCATCCAAGTTTGATTGAGGCGGCGCGAATTGATGGTGCAAGTGAATTTAAGATCTTTCATACGATTGCGATTCCAATCATGATGCCTGCGATCGCAACGATGTCAATCTTTACGTTTATCGGGTCTTGGAACAACTACATCATGCCGTTAGTGGTCTTATTCTCACCTGAAAAGTTCACACTTCCTGTATTGATGGGCTTCTTAAAAGGGTCACAAGTGGCTCAAAACTTGGGATCTATGTATTTAGGTATCGCGATCTCCGTGGTACCAATCATGGTAGCTTTCTTATTTTTATCAAAATATATCGTTAACAGCATTTCAGCAGGTTCTATCAAAGAATAGAGGAGAGAAACAATTATGCATTTTAATAAGTCATTCGTCTTTGGTACAGCAACATCTTCTTATCAAATTGAGGGAGCTCGTCTTGAAGGCGGCCGAACACTTTCAATCTGGGATACGTTCTGTGATACCCCTGGAAAAGTATATCAACAGCATAATGGAAGCGTAGCGTGTGATCATTATCACCGTTTTGAAGAAGATATTCAGCAGATTAAGAAGCTAGGCGTAGAAACGTATCGCTTCTCAGTTTCCTGGCCACGAATCTTTCCTAAAAAGGGTGTTTTGAATGTAGAGGGAATGGACTTCTACAAAAAATTGACGCAGCGCTTACGGGAAGAAGGAATCAAACCTGCAATTACGCTTTATCACTGGGATCTTCCACTATGGGCTCATGAAGAAGGCGGTTGGGTAAACCGTGAGTCAGTGGATTGGTTTATGGAATTAGCAAAAGTTTGCTTCCAAGAGCTTGATGCAGAGGTTGATTCTTGGATTACGCATAACGAACCGTGGTGTGCTGGTTTCTTAGGTTATCATCAAGGATTTCACGCACCTGGACATACGAACATGGATGAAGCGGTTAAAGCGGTGCACCATATGCTGCTTTCTCACGGAAAAGCTGTACAATATTTAAAGAACGAGCTTCAATCCAAAACGCCGATCGGTATTACGTTAAACCTTTCACCGATTTATGCAAAAACAGATTCTGCGAACGATCAGCTTGCAGCAAATAATGCTGACGGTTATTCCAATCGTTGGTTTTTAGATCCTGTTTTCAAAGGACAGTACCCTGTAGATATGATGAACTTATTCTCTAAATACGTTCATTCGTATGGTTTTATTAAAGCAGGCGATATGGAAATCATCTCAACGTCTTGTGATTTCTTTGGCATCAACTATTATAGCCGAGGGATTGTTGAGTTCTCTGCAGCGAATGACTTCTTACATAGAGGGGCTCATTCTGATTATGAGAAAACTGGTATGGGATGGGATATCGCGCCAGAAGAATTTAAGGATCTCATTAGAAGGCTGAGAAAAGAGTATACGGATCTTCCTATCTATATTACAGAGAATGGTGCAGCGTTTGATGATGTGCTAGAGAACGGACGCGTACATGATCATGGCCGTGTCGATTATATCGAAAAGCACCTTCAAGCGGTTTCTGATCTGAACGATGAAGGAATGAATATTGAAGGGTACTACTTATGGTCTCTCATGGATAACTTTGAGTGGAGCTTCGGCTATGACAAACGATTTGGAATCATCTACGTAGACTTCGATTCTCAAGAGCGAATCTGGAAAGATAGCGCCTACCGTTATGCAGAAATCGTGAAGAACAGAGGAAACAATAACAGCAGCAAAGAAACGGATGCTATTTCAGTAAGCTAATTTATTTTTAAGATAATAATAACCATTAAGCCCTGACCTATGTTCGGGGCTTTTTTGTTTTGTGTAAAATTTTCCTGAGTGGGGAAGCTAAAAGCGTATAGGAGGGTTAGACATGAAGGATAAAAATGAAGAACGTATCGATGAAGAAACATCAGACGGAATGAATGAGTTAGTAGAGATCATCAACGCAAAAGGTGACACCGATGAACTGAAGGAAATCGTTGAGAGCTATGATAATAAAAAGGAACATTCCCCATTATGTAATGATGACTTTTTCTATGCAGACCTTCGGGCCATTGCGGAAGATGGTGCTAAGGAAGATTAAAATGCTTAAAACGGGCAGGATCGCTGATGATAGCGATTGCCCGTTTATTTGTTTGTCTGAAGTAAGCGAGTAAGATAAGTTTGCTTGGCAAAGAATGAGACCATCCTCTATGATTACGAAAATAGCTGCCTCTTCCTTTCATTTTAAAAATACAGTCTGCATTAGGTGCATTTGAACCGCTCACTGTTCCTAATACAACAGCATAAGAGAGTGAACTATTTGATACAACTGGATCAACTTGAGCGAGAGCACCCAGTCCTAAACCAATAATAATATGAGATGTTGCATCCACCTAATAGCCCCCTAACGTGTAATTTGAGAAAGCTGTTGTACATCTTCAATAGCATGCTCGGCGATCAGTGCCGAAGAGTGCCCCTTGTGAATGAGTTCTAAACTTCTCTGCATGCTACTCAGCAAAGCTTCATTATCAAATAACTTCTGTACATTTTCTGCAATTTCGTCTGCGGAGTGAGCAATGAATGCCGCGCCGTTTTCTTTAAAATAATTAGCGTTTTCTCCTTCCTGACCTGGAACGGGCTTATACAGAATCAAGGGGACTCTTACAGCAGCAGCTTCAGTAATGGAGATGCCGCCTGGCTTGGTTACTAAGCAATGTGAGATCTTTAAGACTTCATGAAGTTCGTCTACGTAACCGAATAATCGGAATGAGCCGGGATGTTGTTCGGCTAATGGTGTTAACTTTTCAAACAATGCCTTGTTCTTGCCGCAGACTACAATTACTCGTAAAGAAGGATTCTTTAAAAGACGCTGTGCGAGAACCTTTACATTTTTCAGTACACCTTGAGCACCAGCTAAAATTGTTACGACGCGATTACTTGGTTTAATACTGTATTTAGCGAACACGTCCATTTTATCAAGGGAACGAAAAAATTCTGTACGGATTGGAATACCGCTGACAGTAATTCTATTTTCAGCCACACCATGTTTGATCAGTCCGTTTTTGACTGAATCGGAGGCAACGAAATAGTGATCAATCGATTGATTGATCCAAAAAGGATGTGCGAAATAATCGGTGATCACGGTATAGATGGGAATGTTGAACCGCGATTTTTTTATAAGAAATGGAGCAGCATGAAGGGGGAAAGTGGTTATTACAAAATGGGGTTGGTGTTCATTAATCAATTCTAAGAATCTTTTTCTTCCTAAATACCGTGAAAATTGTGTAATTGTATTAGCATTCAATTTGTTTGTTCCATAATAAAACCATTTATAAAAAGAAGAGCCGTGTGAAAAGCTTTTGATAAATATGGATTGTGTGACTTGAGACATGATGGGGTGAGCTTCACCAAATAAATCAGAGATGACAGGTTGAAATCCTTTACTTTTTAGTTCTTCAGCGAGGACATTAGCGACTTGAACATGGCCGCTCCCATAGTTAGCAGTAAGGATTAATGCTGTTGGACGTATCATTAGAAAACCTCCCCAGTCTTTTGAGATAAGAATAGCAGGAGATTTTAAACGTGATATGAAGAAGATTAAAAGGTTTTGTAAAAAGTGAAAATTGTTAGTGGTACAATAAGATAGATTCAAAATTTCATAAGATCCGATAATTATGGTGTCTGTTACAGACTTAATAGGGAATCTGGTGTAAGACCAGAACTGTACCCGCAACTGTAAGTGCTGACAAAATAAGCAAAACCACTGTCAATCTGACGGGAAGGGCTTAGAGTAGGCTGATGCACAAGTCAGGAGACCTGCCATATTTATAGCGTTGATCTTCTTCGGGAGTTGGGAAGATAGGACGAGGGATATTTAATAGATCATTCATTCTGTTATGTATTCTCACGTACCCGTCTTTCGTGATGGGTATTTTTCTTTGTTCACTAACTCCCTCAAAAAAAAAGAGGAGCTTTCAAGCTTCAGAAAAGAGGGTATGGTATGGAACAGCAGTTATCAGCAAACATCTCAAGAACGATTCAAACAAAGTTGGTATTGCCCCCTGATACGAATCACATGGGAACAATATTTGGTGGTACGGTTTTATCGTACATTGATGAGATCGCCGCGATTTCCGCCATGAAGCACAGCAAGAAAGTGGTTGTCACCGCGTCTATTGATAATGTAAACTTCTTATCGTCAGCTAAAGTGGGAGACATCCTCATATTAGAAGGTGTAGTGATCTCAACGGGAAGAACGTCGATGGAAGTTTACGTAAAAGTAGAGTGTCAAAATCTAGAGACGGGAAATAGAACGCTGAATACCACGTCGATCTTAACGATGGTCGCCATCGATCAAAACGGTAAGCCGTTTCCAGTACCAAGTGTCATTCCTGAGACAGAAGAGGAAGAAGCACTCTTTAAAGGTGCGCCACTAAGGAAAGAACGGCGTTTGTTATATAAAAATGTAAACGGTACGGTTTAAGGTTGAAAAATAAAGGAAGTGAGGATCCCAATGAAAATTAAAAATATTATATTTGTAATGTTGGGGTTCTTTTTCCTAGGTTTAGGCGTTATTGGTATCGTCTTGCCGTTGTTGCCTACCACACCTCTTTTATTATTGGCATCTTATTTCTTTGTAAAAGGTTCAAAGAAGTTTGAAGTGTGGTTTAAAGGAACCGACATTTATAAAAAACATCTAGATGATTTTGTTAGAAATCGCTCGCTCACTAAAAAGAAAAAGATCATGATCAGCCTGTTTTCAGACTCGATGATCTTGATAACTTTTATCCTTACAGACAGTATGATCGCAAGAGTGATTTTAATACTTGTGGTGATGTATAAGTATTACTATTTTATCGTTAAGATTAAAACGGCATAGAGAATGTGTCGGCATAAAAAGAGCAGCCTAATCGTAGGCTGCTCTCTTTATCTGTCATTAAGTGGCTTTGTACATAACCACCAATCGTAGCATTCAATCTCTCCTGCTTGTGCTTGTTCTGCTCGTTTTTTCGCTTCTTGTACGGTTGTAGGTGCTGGAACGATCAGACGGTCTCCGACTAGTTCGTTTTTCGGCCAGTTTGCAGGTGTTGCTGCTTTATTTCGATCTGCTGTCTGCAACGCCTTCACCGCTCTTAGGATCTCGTTGATATTACGACCCACATTTTCGGGATACGTAAGGATAAGACGAATTTTACCTGTCGGATCAACAATATAAACACTTCTGACCGTTCTTGTTCCCATTGTAGGATGAATCATTCCAAGTCTAGTAGCAATTCGTCCAAGACTATCCGCAATTATTGGAAATGTAATCTCTACTTTTAAATTCTGCTGTATCCATTCGATCCATTTTATATGTGAATATACTTGTTCTACAGATAATCCGATTAAGTAAGTGTTTAGTTTTGTAAACTCAGGCATGAGCTTCTGGAACGCGACAAACTCTGTTGTACACACGGGTGTAAAGTCACCTGGATGGCTAAAGAGGACAAACCAATGACCTTGATAACTTGTTGGAAGGACAAGATCCCCAAGGGTTGTATGAACCGTCATCTCCGGAAATTGATCGCCAATAAAAGGCTTTGAAAATGTTTGTGTAGAATCCATCCCTCTCTTCTCCTATCTTCCTTGGTTTCCCATCATCTTGCTCTTTTTCAATAGCTGAGACTCTCCTGTTTTTTCCCACTCTTCTACTTGTTCAATTGCTTGTTGCGGTGTGAATCCTTGACCGACAAGAACACCAGATAAAATAAATTCCTGATAGAGATGAGTTAAGTTAATGCCTTCTTCGGTCTCTTTTAATGCTCTTTGTACTAACGGATCAATGTACGAAACCCATTGATCAGCTAAGCTCTCCGTTTGAGGCATTCTGTGTTCTTGATGAAAAGAACGAGGAGCACTTGATGTACTGTTCAAAGTAAATAAATAGTTATACTTTGCGCTGTGCTTGATCTCATCTGTAATGATGTTAAACAGAATGTCTCGATAATACGTATTAGGAAGTCCTTGGCGAATAACGCGATACTTCTCGACAGCTGCAAGTTCACCAAACAGAGCTTTTACAAGGCCGTCTTTATAGGTTTTCGGTTTCTGAAACTCTTCTCCGTTCATAGGTGGAACTTCTTGACCAGTAAGATCTCTGTATATCATTCTGAAAAGCTTGTTGTGTTTTTTCTCATCATCTCGAATAGATGCGATGATTAATTTTTGTTCGTTTGTGGGTGCTTCAGAAATTAAATAGTCGTAAAATAATTCATCTTCTCTTTCGCCAGCAACAGCTTCCCTGATAAGTTGCAGAGATAGTTGAAGTGCTTGCTGCTGCCCATCACCTTGCTGTTGTCCACTGTCTTGCTGTTGTTGTTGAGGATTCATATAGCTCATAAGATAACCTCCAAAAAATGATTGTCGCATTAGTCTATGCAGACGCCTAAATTTTGCTTATGTACAAGTTTTTCAACACCACACAAACCTTGAATGAATAAAAATGAGAATAAAGCTTGTTGAAATAAGGAGTGTTCTTAGTGGATGAACTCATGTGGCTAACAATCGGTATAGCTGCAGTTTTTATATTAGAAGCATGTATCTATTTTTATTGGAACATATGGGGAAACGGTTCTATTAGTACGTATATAAATGATGGCCAAAGGCCCCACCAAACTTTCAAAGTGCTTCAAACGTTTAAAACATCTACACAAAAAATTGCACTAGTTGAAGTTGGGGAAGAAATATGGGTGTACAGCAATGGCGAGATCATGTTTGGGACGAAACAAGATGAGAATGAGTATGCGGAAGTGATCGTACATGTTCCGATGGCGGCAGCAAAAGATGCTAAACGCGTTTTAATCATCGGTGGAGGCGGCGGAATCAGTGTGCGAGAGGCTTTGCGTTATGAAAGTCTCGAGGAAATCATAGCAGTCGATATCGATGCCGAGATGATGGACCTCGGGAAAAGGTATGATCGTTTGGTGTCTTTTAATAAAGGAGCTTTGAATCATCACAAAGTGAGCACGGTGATTGAAGATGGCAGAACTTATGTCGAAAGAAGTTTAACTACGTGGGATGTAATCATTGTAGACATACCTGAACCGACTGAACGATGCCCAAGTCTCGGTCGATTGTTTTCTTTAGAGTTTTATCATGAGTTAAAAGAACATTTGAACCCTGGCGGTGTTCTATCCATTGCCTGTTCAACCGTCAACTTGATGCCTGAATATATGTGGAGCATTGAAAAGACGTTAAAGGAATGTGGATTCTTCACAATTCCATTTCATAATTTCTCAAACAAGACGGGTGTAGATTGGGGTTATATCCTTGCTTCAACACTTCCTTTAGAGCCGGATGATATACAATTAAAAGTTACTACGCCATTTTTAACAGAAGGCAGACTGAGGGATGTGTTGGTAATGCCTTACTATTTAATGAATAAAGAGAACCAAGGGATGGTTCAGACAGACCAGAATACGGTACTTTTAGATATAGTTAAAAGAGAAACCGATGTTTAAACGAAAAAACACTTGTGATTTTGCAGGTGTTTTTTATTTTTTTTTATTCTATGTCTAAATATTTATAACTTCTTCGTCGTATAAGTAAATCAACTTAAAAACAATTGAAATGCTAAGGAGAGATTCATATGAATACTGTAATTTCAAAAGATGGAACAAAAATTGTTTATAACAAGGAAGGAAATGGGCCTTCACTCATCTTAATCGGAGGCGCATTCAGTTATCGAAAGTTCCCTGGCTTGGTTAAACTTGCGAAATTATTAGCAGACCAATTTACAGTTTACACATATGATCGACGTGGCCGTGGGGATAGCGGTGACGCAGAACAGTATGAACCAGCACGAGAGTATGAAGATCTGGATGCAATTATCTCAAAAGCAGGAGGAACGGCATTCGTTTGGGGGTTATCATCAGGAGCCGTTCTTGCTTTACAAGCTGCTGCTCATGGAGCAAGCATTACAAAATTAGCGCTCCACGAACCACCATTTATCGTCAATGACACAGATCATGTACCACCAAGTGATTTTTCAAAAAAGGTTAGTGAACTTATTGCTGATGACCGCAGTGCGGATACGATTAAATATTTCATGACGAAGGGCATGGGGGCTCCTTCATTCATTGTAACTATGATGCGTATGATGCCTGGTGTTTGGTCTAATCTTATGGCGGTTGCACATACCCTTCCGTACGATGCAGCATTATTAGAGGGATATATGGAAGGAAAGTCATTGCCTGAAAATCTTTGGAATAACGTTACAATACCAACACTTGTACTTAAAGGTACAGAAAGTCCTTTAATGCTTCGTGACGGAGCAGATGCTTTAGTAAAAGTGCTTCCTAATGCTGAACTAATAAGTAAGAAGGGACTTGGACATACGAAACAGCTTAATGTTAAAAGCATTTCTTCTGAGCTCGTCTCATTTTTTTCGGCTGTATAAACTAGAGTAAATCACTAAAGGAATTATTTAACAAATACCGAAACCTTTTTATAGATTTATTGTGCAGATTATAAAATTAAAGAGTTAAATATGAGGAGGCAACTAAACATGAGATTTATGATGATCGTTAAAGCGACTGCAGATTCAGAGGCGGGGGTCATGCCGAGTCAGGAATTAATAGATGCCATGCAAAAATATAACGAGGAATTAGTAAAGGCAGGTGTGCTTCTGGCTGCAGACGGCCTACAACCTAGTTCAAGTGGGTTACGAATTTCTTACCCGGAGCGGGGCGGACGGGCCAAAGTGGTTGACGGTCCGTTTACAGAAGTAAAAGAACTGATTGCAGGCTATACACTTATTGAAGTGAAGTCAAGAGAAGAAGCAATTCAGTGGGCTCTGCGCATGCCGGATGCACATGGATTTGGGCATGGTGAGATTGAACTGAGGCAGGTTTTTGAGGCGGAGGAAATTATGGAAAACCCCATTCATTTAATGAAAGAAAGAGAACTTCGGAAAAAAGCTGAGGAGCAACAAAAAGCGTGACAGTGGTCGATGTAAATCGAGTGATCGAAGAGATATGGAGAATGGAATCTGCGAAGTTGATCGCAAGCTTAACGCACTTGCTGCGAGATGTTGGTATCGCTGAAGATATTGCTCATGATGCATTAATCGTCGCATTAGAAAAATGGCCGAATATCGGTATCCCAGATAATCCGGGCGCATGGCTGATGACTGTGGCTAAACGGCGTGCGATTGACTTAATAAGGCGTACAAAAAAACGTGATCAAAAATATACCGAACTTGCTAGAGGAACAGATTTGTATACGGAAGAAGATGTTGGTCTAGTAGTAAACGAAGAGATTGGAGATGAACTTCTTCGTTTGATTTTCATGACCTGTCATCCCGTATTATCGCAAGAGGCAAGGGTTGCACTTACGCTTCGTTTGTTATGTGGTTTAACTACTGATGAGATTGCTCGTTCTTTTCTTCTGTCAGAATCTACTGTAGCGCAACGAATTGTACGTGCCAAAAGGACACTTAGATCTGAAAATGTTCCTTTTGAAGTTCCAGCAAAAGAGGACCGAAAAGAACGGCTATCAACGGTGCTTGAAGTTATTTATCTGATGTTTAACGAAGGGTATGCAGCAACATCAGGCGATCATTGGGTTCGTCCTTTGCTTTGTCAGGAGGCATTGAGATTAGGGCGGGTTCTAGCTGAGGTCGCCCAAAGTGAATCAGAAGTACACGGTCTTGTCGCATTAATGGAAATACAATCTTCACGGTTGAAGACTAGGGTAAATGCAAAAGGGGAACCAATCTTACTCATGGACCAAAATCGAGCACAATGGGATCGTTTGCTTATTCGCCGTGGATTAGCGGCACTTGAGCGGAGTGAAGGGATAGGTGTACCACTCGGACAATATGCGATTCAAGCGAAAATCTCTGCTTGTCATGCAGAAGCTCATTCCGTTGAAGAAACGAATTGGGTAAAAATAGCTGCGCTTTACGAGGCGTTATACAGGATATCCCCTTCTCCTATTGTGGAACTAAATCATGCCGTAGCAATCTCAATGGCATTTGGGCCTTCTCTCGGCCTTCAACTTGTAGATGAATTAAATAGGGAGTCTTCTTTACAGGATTATCACCTTCTATATAGCGTGCGTGGAGATTTTCTTTTTAAGTTGGGAAGATTTGAGGACGCTCGTATAGAATTTAAACGCGCCGCATCTATGACTAAGAATGAAAAAGAGAAAAGCCTTCTGATGAACAGAGCAAAAGAATGTGAATCTTGAACGAACTTTTTTTCAAAACTTAGTAGATTATAGATGTTTAGTTTCGTAGTAAAGGTAGGAAAGCTGATCACAATCTAAAGGAGGAAACGATGGATGCGATATCAGAGAGGTAAAGTAGAACGCAAAGCACAACATTCATTACGTCGAAAGCAACCACTTTCGAGTCTAAGTAAAGAAGTTCTTAGTAAAGACTTAGAAGAACATATATATATGTTGCAAAAGACCGATAGAATAAAAATAAAGGAGACAGTAAACGATGAATCAAGATGTTACCCATTTTATTGAGGAATTAAAAGAATCGTGGCAGATAGAGTTGTCTACGAATCTACGCGGAGTTGTTCATCAAGCAATACCTGACGTCAATGAGCGAATTCAGTATAAAAAACCTCACTTCTTAAAAAACGGAAAATATGTTGCAGTGATCTCAACATCCAAAGATGCCGTAAGTTTTACGATTTTTAATGCAAATTCATTAAAACTTCCAGATGATCTGTTCAGTGGGCCGCCAGAGCGTAAAACCATTAAGCTGCGGAAAGGTGACACGATTAATTCCGCACTACTGGTTTCTTTCGTTAGTGAAGCATCAAATTCTCTTTGAGCTATAAAAGCGTGAGTCCAAACGAATTGGACTCACGCTTTTTTGTTATGCACCTTTTCGTACAAGTTGTGCTTCTTTTGTTGACTGATCAAACAAATATTTCTTTACAGCGTTTGAGGAATGCTTCGCTTTTTTAACGAAGATTGGATTCAACACAACTACTGTTGCAAAGTTAGCCATCAATCCCCAGAAACCTTCATAGATTCCAAGACTTGTACCTGTTGAGTAGACTGTGAAGGTAACGACAAGTCCGACAATCAGGCCAATGATAGTAGCTTCTCTAGATTGATTTCTCCAGAATAAGCTGATAACGATTGCAGGGAAAATCTGAACCATTCCTGATACACCAAGCAACTGTAGGGAAACGAGCGCTTGTGGAAACACAAGACCGAACAATAACGCAAGTCCGATAACAACAAAAACCATGCCACGAGTGATCATCGTTAGTTTCGGTCCTTTTACTTTCGGATTGATGAGGTCACGATAGATGTTGTTTGCAAATAGGTTCGATGCACCGATCGCCATGATGGAACAAGGAATGAGTGAAGCCAGTGCGATTGTTGAGTACGCTAATCCCTGACCGATTCCACCATAAGACGTTTGAATCAATGCAAGAAGAGCAAACCTAGGATCCGTCCCATCTGGTAAAACAAGAAAAGCGATGAATCCAAGGAAAACAACAAGAATTAAAACGATATTATAAAGCGGCAGAAACAGTGCATTTTTTCGAATGGCATCTGCACTTTTTGCTGTGAAAACGCCTGTTGCCGCATGTGCCCACATAAAAAGAGCGAGTGATGATACAAAAGCTGCTGTAATGAACCATGTAACACCTTTTGGCCCAGAGTCTGGAATCGTTAAGAGGTGAGGAGCTTCCGTTACGATTTTATCAACCATAGGATTCCATCCGCCAAAGTGCATGATAGGAAGAGAAACAACCATGAACAACATGATTGCCCACACGAGAACATCTTTAATGATTGCAGTATAAGTCGGTCCTTTGATCCCACTGAAAAAGGTATACAGTGCAACAAGCAAGAAAGAGGTGATCACGACCACTTTTACATTGATAAAGCCT
Organism: Bacillus sp. E(2018); assembly: GCF_005503015.1. NCBI lineage: Bacteria > Bacillati > Bacillota > Bacilli > Caryophanales > Bacillaceae > Bacillus > Bacillus sp. E(2018). The sequence goes on from NZ_SCOL01000003.1 coordinate 103,006, forward strand.
GTCCCAGCAACCTGAAGCGTATCTTGAATACCACTCAGCTGCAAACAGATATACGGAATCAGCATAAGTACACCGACGATGGCGATGAGTGAAGATAATAGCTTAGAGTCAAAACGTTCGCGAGCATAGTCTGCTAGAGTGGTTAACTTATGTTCATTCGCCACTTTCCATAACTTCGGAAGGAAAAAATAAGAGATAAAGTAGGCCAGAACCGAGTAGGGTATCGCGAAGAATGCGAGACTTCCGGCTGTGTAAGCGGTACTCGTTAAACCTAAAAACGTATAAGCTGTGTAAAGGTCTGCACCGACTAGAAACCAGACGAGTAGGCCACCAAAGCGTCTTCCGCCAACAGACCACTCTTCAACAGAACTGCGGGTAGCTTTGTCCCTGCCGGCAAGAAAGCCAATCAAAACGACCGTTAAGATAATAAAGATTGTTATAGATAGTGCTGTAAGATTACCTTGCTGCATTTAATCCAGGCTCCCTTCTGATTTCTGAAGTTGATAGATTCCTAATGTGCAAAAAGGAGTTAGAACAATCCACAAAAACAACCAAAACTGAAGAAACGGTAGTCCGAAAATGATAGGATCGATCCTGTTCACGAACGGTAGAACGACCAGTTGTGCGATAAATGGAGCGGAAATCAATACAATCAATAATAATTTCTTCATGCTGCATATGTCCCTTCTGAGGTGTTTTTTAGAAATATAATGTTCACAATCATAACAGCTTAGAAAGGGAGGGACAAGGGGAATTATATAAATTTTTAAAATATTTAATATTATTAGAAAATGAAAGGGTTTTCATCTCTTTTGAAAATAAATTCTGCGCTACCTAAGCAAAAGTGGGAGACATGCATATTGTAGAAGTAACCGTATAAAGGGAGGTGGGAAACAATGATAGATTCATGTGTTTGTCACACGTTAAGATGTTTAAAATACGGACAAGCTGTCGTCCTATTACTAGGGAGTAGGCAGATTCCATTTATTTTTCAAGGGATCAATGGAAACTGTGTAGTGGGAATAACAAGTGGCAACCAAATGCTTGCTTTAGATTGCGGATGTATTACAGCCGTTATCTGCAGCAGAACGGCAGTAAACACAAATAGATTTTCTAATCCTAATGTTATTACGATTCCTGATAGCGGAGCTGCAACACCTTATCCTTCAACCATTAATGTGGCAGGTTTAAGTGGAACAGTTGCAAATGTGACGGTAACTCTTCGTAATCTCACGCATTCATATTTAGCTGATCTGCAAATATTGCTTGTAGGTCCTCAAGGACAGAATGTCATCTTAATGTCTACAGTTGGAGGCTTTAATCCTGGAGTTGTTAATGCTACGTATACGTTCAGTGATGCTGCAGTAAATTCTATGACAGAAGCTGCTATTCCTCCATCAGGAATCTACAAACCAAGTAGTACTCCTCCAGTTGACGCATTACCAGGTGCGCCAGGTCTTCCATATGGAACAACTCTTAGCGTTTTTAACGGAACGAATCCGAATGGTACTTGGCGATTATATGTATATGATCAATTTGCTGCTGATCAAGGAGCCATCAACAGTGGTTGGGAACTGACTATAACAACACAAGATTCATTGTAACCGTAAGACCTCCAACCAAAGGAGGTTTTCTTTTTTTACTACCAATCATTTCGCTTATGTTTACCTTCCATTTGTTCAACACCATCTGGCATGCTAAGACCGTGCTGCTTAATGTGGTCTGCATTCTTCACGAAATAGTGATACTTCCAACCTTTTTCGTTATGAAACTCTACCAAAAAGATATAAGGATTGTATTGCCGTCCAATGTTTTGCGTAATCTGCCACTTTTCATTAGGAAAATTCTTCTCTAAATATGTGGTGAGCTGTTCTTTTTTTACGGAGACATGATAGTCGATCCAAAATGGACGTATGATGAAAAATAGTAAAACAAGAGCTGTAATGATGCTGGCTGTATATAAGCCGATTTTTCGTTTTGTTTTGGGAATAAAAATAGCAACAATGTAAAGTGCGCTGATAAAAGTTAAAGTGAACATGATTTCGATGACTGTGATCGGATGTAAATCCATGCTTATATGCCTCCTGTTCGGAAAATGGAGTTTAATCCTTAATGTATTCTATACAGAGAGCCAAATTTCTTCTTATTTAGGCGCTCATTTCCGTGCTTGCCGGACACCAAGCAAACGAATCCACAAGAATAGCTTCTGAATCCTGAAAAAAGCACACTGAATCAAAAAGTTTAGCCGTTCAATCCACGAGTTTTAGACTCCAATCCACATTTTTAGTCAGCCGCATTAATTTTGTCCACCTCAAATGGACACCACGTCAAAAAAGCCGCACCCTCACAACACAAGGGGCAGCTTCCACCAATCCTATCAATCAATCCAAATCTCACCACCACAAATATGGCTTTCCAACCATAAACCAAAGCATGATCATCAATAATCCGAGGTAAATCCAAACAGCACGTTGTAATTTCCGAGCGAGCTCCACTTTATCATGCGCTTCTTCACCAAACTTACGAAGCGTCGGTGAAAAGGCGCGGGCTAAAAAGAACAGCGAACAGAACAAGATAATTAAAGTCATGAGGATCCACGGTGTATCCCACGTCCATGGTCCAATAAAAACAAGCAATAAACCTGAGAATACCAAGACGTGACCCGCGTGTTTGGCGAGCCAAACGACAAACCGAAATGTGCCAAGGTGGGCGTGCATCTCATCTCCTGTTGCTGTTCGCAGCTTTTTGATCAGTGGGAACAGGATAAAGAACGGTCCAACTGAAATAATCACGCTTAAAATATGGATATACAGCAAAATACGATACAAAACATCCATCAAGTTATGATTTAGCCTTTAGCAGGACTGAATTCGTGAACCCATACTTGCATATGAGGAAGCCACGGCATACCTGGGTGGTACGAAAGAATAGCGTTCTTATACTCATCAACCGTTGCAAAGCCTTCGTCTTGAGCGTGTTGATCGGTTAGTTCACCAAGGGATTGTCGGTATACATTGTTCACTACGAACGATTGCCCTTCTAATTCCATGATTTCCCCAATGTCTGCATAACGGCCGTTACGGCGAGTTGCCGTTTTCTTGCCTTCTAGAACTTTAGCAACATCAGCTGGCATCGTTACGAGTCTTTCAATCGAACACGTTTTTGGTGGCAAATTGTTGTTTTCTTGATATGTCATATGTAAAAACTCCTTTTTCATTTCTCCAATTCCTAATGTATCACATTTTATTAAGTAGTCTGTCTATTTTTATCGGAAGAAAACGGTAAGATGTGTCTTTGCTATGTGGAGTCAGTACCTTTATAATCAAGAGATGACTCTACCTGAGGGAGGCTAATTAGGTTTTGATAGAAAAAGCAAAGCAAATGCTGAATTTGCATTACGGTTATTCTTCATTCCGGAACGGACAAGAGCAAGCGATACAATCGGTTTTAGCGGGTGACGATACACTCTGTGTTATGCCTACAGGTGGCGGGAAATCGATCTGTTACCAAATACCTGCCCTTGTTTTTGAAGGAACGACAATTGTTATTTCTCCTTTAATTTCATTAATGAAAGATCAGGTTGATACATTATTGCAGTTAGGTATTTCCGCGGCCTTCATCAATAGTTCACTTACAGCAGCAGAGGCGAGAGAACGAATGGAAAAGGCGAAAAGCGGTGAGTATAAACTTTTATATATTGCACCAGAACGCCTAGAATCTTATGACTTTATGGATCATTTGCGACAGATTGATATCCCTTTGATCGCAGTAGATGAAGCACACTGTATCTCGCAATGGGGACACGATTTCAGACCGAGCTACCAACGTATTCAAAGAATGATCGGGAATCTGCCGAATCGTCCGGTAGTGCTCGCGTTAACGGCAACAGCTACACCGCGTGTTCGCCAGGACATCTGCTGGTCGCTTGATATTGATGAAAACAAGACGGTATTAACAGGATTTGAACGTGAAAACTTATCTTTTTCTGTGATTAAAGGACAAGACCGTCTTTCTTACTTAAAAGATTTTCTCAAAAAGAACGAGAAAGAAGCGGGGATCATATACGCAGCAACACGTAAAACGGTTGATCAGCTTTATGAAACACTCCAAAAAAATGGCATCAACGTATCTCGTTATCATGCAGGAATGAATGACAACGAGCGTATGGAACAACAAGAACAATTTCTTCAAGATGAGTCATCAGTCATGGTGGCTACTTCTGCGTTTGGGATGGGTATCGATAAATCAAATATCAGATATGTGATCCATTTTCAGCTTCCTAAAAACATGGAAAGCTATTATCAAGAAGCTGGCCGTGCTGGCCGTGATGGTCTTCCAAGTGAATGTATCCTGCTATATTCATCACAAGACGTTCAGGTACAGCGTTTTCTGATCGATCAATCTAGTGAACAGGATCGTATGGCCCAAGAGCTGGAGAAGCTTCAACTCATGGTGGACTATTGCTACACAGAAAGCTGTTTGCAGCAATCCATCGTCCGTTATTTTAGTGACGAGGAAATACCACCATGCGGCCGGTGCGGCAACTGTACGGATGATCGCGATAGCATCGATGTAACAAGAGAAGCGCAGATCGTGTTGTCCTGTATCGTACGAATGGGGCAGAAGCGTTTCGGAAAGACATTGATCGCACAAGTACTGACTGGTTCCAAAAATAAAAAAGTGTTAGAGATGCGATTTAATAAACTGCCAACTTACGGCATGCTGAAAGATAAAAGTACGAAAGAAGTAACAGATCTTATCGAATTTTTTATCTCACAAGAGATCATCGCCGTTGAACATGGTACGTTCCCAACTCTTTATATAAAAGAAAAAGGGAAAGACATCCTGCTCGGAAAAGAACAGATTATGCGTAAAGAAGCGGTCGTAACGAAACAAGTGGCTGCAGATGACCCGTTATTTGAAGAGCTTCGAATCGTACGTAAGACAATAGCTGAACAAGAGAATGTTCCACCGTTCGTTATATTTGCAGATACCGCATTAAAAGACATGTGCGTGAAACTTCCTGAATCAAGAACTGAATTCTTGAGTGTGACGGGTGTGGGTCAGAATAAGCTAGAAAAGTATGGAGAGCGATTTATTTCTGCCATTTCTACCTATTTGGCTGAGCATCCAGAGCGAAGAGAAAGTGCTGATCAACGTACAGTTTCAAAAGAGCCTGCCAAAAAGACAACGCCTGATTCTCATCTTGAAACATACACTTTCTATAAAGAGAAGATGTCAGTCGATGAGATCGCTGAACACCGCAATCTAGCCGTCAGTACGGTCGAGAGTCATCTCGTTCAATGCATGCAAGATGGAATGGACGTTCATATGGAGGATCTCATTCCAGATGAATATGTCTCAGAAATTGAACATGCTATTCAACAAGCCGGCGGAGAAAAGTTAAAGCCGATCAAAGAATTACTTCCTGAAGAAGTAAGTTACTTTATGATTAAAGTGTACTTGCTGCAAAACGAAAATAAGAAACGGGTGACAAGATGAAAAAGAATGTCCGATTAAAAGTAAAACCATCTTATGTAAAAGGGTTAAAAACAGGCTTTCCATTGATTACGGAAGATGCTGTTCAAAATATAAGCAATGTAAAAGAAGAAGGAACGATCATCGAACTGTTTGATGAAAAGAATGTGTTCCTCGGTAAGGGATATTACGGCAAACAAAATAAAGGTCGTGGATGGGTACTCACGCAAAATTCACAAGAACTCATCGACCAAGAATTTTTTGAAAAGAAAATAAAAAAAGCGATCAACCATCGCCAAGATCTTTTTAACAATTATGAAACGACAGCATTCCGCGTTTTTAACGGTGAGGGAGACGGAATCGGTGGGTTGACAATCGACCACTATAACGGCTACTACGTTCTAACTTGGTATAGTGAAGGCATCTACTCTTTTAAAGAGGAAGTGATCGCCTCTCTTAAAGAACTTGTTAAAGTAAAAGGGATTTATGAAAAGAAGCGTTTTGCTGTAAAAGGAAAATATATTGATGATGACGATTTTGTTGAAGGTGAACAAGCGCCGAGTCCACTGATCGTGAGAGAGAATGGAATCCACTTTGCGGTTTATCTGAATGATGGTGCGATGGTCGGTGTTTTCTTAGATCAGCGTGATGTTCGAAAAACGATCCGTGATCAATATGCGAAAGGGAAAACCGTTCTTAACACGTTCTCTTACACAGGGGCGTTTTCAGTTGCGGCCGCTCTTGGTGGAGCAACGAAAACGACAAGCGTTGATCTAGCGAACAGAAGCCGAAGCAAGACGCAAGAACAGTTCAGTGTGAACGGTCTGGACTATGAGGACCACGATATCATCGTAGAAGATGTGTTCAACTACTTTAAATATGCTGTTCGAAAAGAGCTGTCATTCGACCTAGTAATCTTAGATCCTCCGAGCTTTGCGCGTTCTAAAAAACATACGTTCAGTGCAGGGAAAGATTATCCAGATTTATTAGCACAAGCGATTCAGATCACAGAAACAAACGGTGTAATCGTAGCTTCTTCTAACTGCTCAACATTTGGAATGAAAAAGTTCAAAGAGATGATAGCGTCAGCTTTTAAACAAACAGGCGGAACGTATAACATTTTGGAAGAGTTTAAGCTTCCACAAGATTTCAAAACACACAAAGAGTTCAAAGAAGGTAACTATTTAAAAGTAGTGTTCATTGAAAAATTAAGCTAACCGGCGAAAGGGGATCTTCATGTCGATGAATAACGAACGCCGTATTTTAATCATGACTTCTGTAGCTGCTGAAAAAGAGGCAATCTTAAAAGGAATTGGCCAAACATCTTCAATTGATGTCGTATTAGCTGGAGTTGGTCCGATCTCAGCGGGTATTCAAACCACAAAAGCACTTTTAACGAAAGACTATGACGTTGTGATCAACATGGGAATTGCCGGCGGTTTTCAGGAAAAAGCAGATGTTGGAACACTTGTTATTGCAGATGAGATGATTTCAGGAGATCTTGGGGCAGAATCTCCTGAAGGATTCATCACATTGGATGAACTTGGGTTTGGTGCTTCAACGCGCATAAAAGCAGATAGCGAACTAGTCATGCACTGCTTAACGTCATTAAAGCTCGCAGGAGTAGCTGTTCAACTTGGTCATGTTCTCACTCTGTCTTCAGTAACAGGAACTTCTGAAACCACGAAGAATCTTCAGGATCGTGAGCCTGATGCCTTAGCAGAGGCGATGGAAGGTTATGGTGTAGCGCTTGCAGCACAAGAATTTGGAAAGCCCGTGCTTGAGATACGTTCCATATCAAATCCGATTGGTCCGCGAGATCGTTCTGCTTGGCGTATGAAGGAAGCGTTCGATACACTGGAGAGAGCTAGTAAAGTTATCGCGGAGGTTTTGTTATGAGTAAAATGAGTATTGCTTTTTCACCTTGTCCCAATGACACGTTTGTTTTTCATGCATTGGTACATGGTCTTGTTCCTGGAGCTCCAGAATTTAATGTTACATATGCAGATATAGATATCACAAACGGTTTAGCCGCTGAATCAGATGAACTTGATATTTTAAAGATCTCTTACGCAGCGCTTCCTTATGTTTTGGATAAATATGCTCTGCTTCCATGCGGCGGTGCACTCGGTCGTGGATGTGGTCCGTTAGTTCTTGTGAATGAGCCAGGTGATGTTACGCCTGACATGCTATCTGGAGCAAGGGTAGCTGTTCCAAGTGAACGCTCTACCGCCTACATGCTGTTCCGTTTATGGGCAGCACAAAATGTACCAGGCGGAGTAGGCGAGATCATCGTTATGCCGTTTAATGAGATTATGCCTGCTGTAAAAGACGGCAAGATTGATGCAGGGCTTGTTATCCATGAAGCTCGCTTTACGTATCAAAATTACGGACTAAATTTGTTGGCTGATATGGGTAGCTGGTGGGAAGAGGATACGGGATTGCCCATACCGCTTGGAGCGATTATCGCGCGCCGTTCACTAGATTTAGAGTCTATTTCAGGGTGGATTCGTGAATCAGTAGAGTATGCGTGGCGTAATCCTGAGGCATCTAGAGATTATGTGATGCATCACGCGAGCGAACTCTCAGAGGACGTTGCTAAATCCCATATCGATCTGTATGTGAATGATTTTACCGCTGATCTAGGAGACAAGGGCTTCGAGGCTATAACAACTCTATTGAACCGGGCTGGAGAAGAAGGCATCGTGCCGAAGAAGGATTATACAAATCTATTGAAGAGTTAAAAAATGGAAAAATTAATTCTTAGATTGGACAGATTATTAGGGACTTTGGACAGATTATCAAGTGAATCGGACAGATTAAAGTGAACATTGGACAGATTAACTCCTAGATTGGACAGATTACCTAATAAAACCTGCATAATGTAGAATTAACCACTCTCCACATCGGCGCATACCTTATAACGAGAAGAAAAACTGTTATAAGGAGGCGCAATATGTCTAATACAAACGTATTAACACTCATTGGGGCTTTGTTAGCTGGTTATTTTCTACTTGCACTTCCACTAGGCGGCACGTTTTTAGCTGCATTCGGTCCAGCTGTTAAAATTATCGCGGTTTTAACTGTTCTAGTTTTTGGAGCTGTATTGATTTATAAAGGGCTCAAGGAAATATTAAGAAAATAGACATGAAGAAACCCGCTGTAACTTAAAAGCGGGTTTCCTTGTTTTTATTTAGGAAGCAAATCACGAAGCTCTTCTGTCATCTGATCTAAAAGCTCAGGCCGTCCGTGAAATTGAGCAGGTGTGTTTTGGAAAAGTTTAATGTACCAATTATCCTCTTCTCTAACTGCAATTACCGTATGATGTGTGTTCAATTCTTGAGATAGTTCCGTTTTCCCTACTGGTATCATGCCAGCAATAGCGCGAATCATGACAGCCTCATCGCTTAAGAAAGATACGTTCTTCACTTTTGCGTAATAAGGTGGAGTGGGGAAGCTGTTAAAAATGGGCTCGAGATGTGCATGTATCTCTTCAGGACCGAACGCCTGACTTCCATCATATCCAACCATCTCGCCGTCTTCAGTAAAATGATCAGCCATAGCACGTGAATTCCGTTCGTTCCATCCGTGTATAAAGTTAAAATATAGATCTTCAACAGCTTTTGTATGTTCTGTATCCATTACTAAACCTGTCCTCCATCTGTAAGATTGTCTTTTGTTCATCATAACAAAACAGCCACCATCCTCAAAATGGTAGCTGCTTCAAATCTTATTTTTGTTGTTGTGCAGCGGTTAATTTTTCAATCTCCTGATCAATTTTCTTATGAATTTTGTCGATCTTTGAAAAATTCATCGCAGCTATATAGATTTTTTCTAAGTCATCGTGCTTACTTTTAGCATCTGCTAAATAACCGATTGCTTCTTTCATCTTTTTTGAATAGCGGCCGCTGATTTCTTTCAGATTATCAAAGAATTTTTCATCCGTTCCTTTTTTTATCGTCTTTTCATACATATCTATGACGGAGTCACCTTCACGTTCAGGAAAATATTCATGAGGTGCTGTACTGTCAAATATCGCGAAGCCAAGCTCTCTAACGATTACCATATCCAAACTGTTCGGATCGAACCCACAATGATAAATTTCAACATCATAACCTGAAGCTTCAGCGTTTGCGGCCAACTTTTTTAGCAGTGTTGATTTACCAGAGCCAGGTCTTCCCTTAATGAAGAATCTTTTTTCTAGACCCTCCGTTAAGTTTGGCACAAAGTCCACCGCACCTTTAGGGGTAGCTGCGCCTAGAAAACGGTGATAAACGTTCGCGGCTTTATTTACTTTTTTGGAAAAAAACTGATGCATCAGTTCATCTGTAAGTTCATTAGCTTTTTCATAATTCATATTCAGAATATAAATTTCTTCCCACTCATCATGGATGAGGAGAGCTTCATGGAAAGTCGCATAGGCTTTCTGATAATCAGCAGAAATCGAATCTGTGATCTTTAAAATTTCCGCTTTTTTGTTTAGGAGTTTTTTAGAATCCCACGCGTCACCTAAATTCACGTATTCCTCAATTGCTCCTGGGGCTTTTGGTTCAATAACATGTGGAGAAGTGCCATCGACAATTCCTATTCCGAGTTCTCTGATAATCACACCATCAATCGAACCGTTGTCTGAAGCGCAATGAATGTATTCGATGTCGTAGCCTTCGTTGTTCCACTTTTCCCCGACCGCTTTCATCAGTGTCGACTTACCAGTGCCAGGTCCACCTTTTAAAATAAAGAGGCGATCTAGACCACTGAGATTTGATGTAAATAAATTGTGAAAACCTCTAGCCGTATTGCCGCCAGCATAGTAATTTAGAATTTTTCCAGTCAAGGTTCAAAACACTCCTCTTTTTTGTAGTTGTGTTTCTATATGCATATTATGTAGAGGAGAGGGAATAGGTGATAGCCTAAAAAAACACATTTATTATTTAAATTGTTGAAATATGATGAAATAAAAAGAAATTTTACGAATGAAGGAGTATGATTCTGAAAAAAGGAATAAATACACCCTAAATCACATAAAATTGATTATTCTGAATATTTAAATAAAATTTAGAATAAGTTAATATGAAGTTAACAAAGAAACACTACTTCAAATAAAGGAAGGCGTGATTCCAATGAAATAAGTAAGCGAAGCATATCAAATCACATCCAGTTAGAGATCAGCCAGTGAAAACTGATTTCGAGATGTGTGGGTATGTGGGAACGCGCAAATACACATAACGAAAGAGGATGATTCCAATGACGTATGTGAGCGAAGCATGCTAAGATCGTGTTGCAGATGGAAATAGCCGGTGAAAACTATTTTCGCAGCATGTGGGCGTGTGGGAATTTACCAGAAGTAGAGGAAAATAAGATCTAATGCAAGGCAATTGATTGAACGAACAATTAATTGAAGTCTAGTTAGGGACAATAACTAGCATTTGTGTATTAGGAAGAAAGGAAAGAACGTTTAAGTGAATAAAGTGAGTTTAAGCTAAAGGCGCTGTTTATGTGATGTATACATATTCAGCGTCTTTGTTTTGTTTATATCCTACATTTGATTAATCAACTCCATTTTGAGTTTTTATATATACGCCTCAAGTCTTAGAACACATTACTTCTTAAAGCCATGGTTATTTTAGGAAGGTTTCGATAAGGTAATAATAGAAACATAGTATAGATGAACTTTTTTAATGAAAACGAAACTCAGAAACCGGTACATCCGTATGAATAGTAAAGAGTTTATGTCAGGAGTCGATTACAATGAACGGATTTTTAGCTTTTTTTATCCGCATGTTTGTTGCTATCCCAGCTTCAGTAGGAGTATGGCTGGCAAGTATTATTGGGTATGACCAGACCTACCTTTTGTCGTCAGGCATTGCAGTAGCTGGAGGAGCTGCAGCATACACAGCAACTGGACTTCTTCAAAAGCAGAGATTTCTCAGTGAACATCACTTATCTAGAAGAGAGTATAAATACATCAGAAAAAATTTAGATGAAGCAAAACCTAAAATTTATAGACTGCAAAAAGCGATGTTTTCAGTCCGTGACCTACCAACTTTAAAACAAAGAGCGGATCTGGTCCGAGTGGTCAGAAAAATCCAGAGTTTAACCCAAAAAGAACCAAGACGTTTTTATCAAGCTGAACAATTCTATTTTTCTCATTTGGATTCAGCTGTTGAGCTTACCGAGAAATATATGTTTCTATCCTCGCAGCCTAGAAAATCAAAAGAATTAACGCAATCGTTGGTAGAAACGAAAAGAACACTCGACGAGATGATTGATCAGATCGAAAAGGATTTATACCAAGTATTGTCAAATGATATAGATGACCTACATTATGAGATCAATGTAGCGAAGTACTCGATTAATTCCCACAAAGACTCCCAATCCATAAAAAAGGCAGGCGATATAAATGAAAGAAAATAATGCACCCCTTAACCATTCAGATGAACCGACAAATCTAATGGATGACTTGTTGGCTAACCCTTTTGGCGAACAGCAAGAATCTACTGTGCCTTCAAATGAAAATAAACAGGTTCGATTAATAGATGTTTTGCCCGAAGAAAATAAAGAAAAAGCGTATCAGCTGGCCAAACAGATCGACCCAACGAACCACCAGACGATGATCACATACGGAGCACCTGCACAGGCAAAGCTTCATTCTTTTTCGAACACCATGCTTGATCATGTGAAAAAGAAAGACACAGGGCAAATCGGTGAGATTATTGGTGATTTGATGAGAAAGCTTCAAGATGTAAATCCTGAAGAATTAAAATCCAACAAACCCACGTTGATCGGCCGTATGTTTGGAAAGATTTCGGGTTCTGTTCAAGAGGTACTTTCAAAGTATCAGAAAACCGGAGCACAGATTGATCGTATTTCGGTAAAGCTAGACGGCAGCAAGAATGTTCTTATGTCTGATATTGTCATGCTTGAAAAGTTGTACGAAAACAATAAAGAGTACTTTCAAGCCTTGAACGTATATATCGCAGCAGGAGAATTAAAGTTAGATGAGCTAAACCAGGTTACGATTCCTGAGATGAGAAAAGTGGCCGAACAGACGAATGATCAGATGAAGTTTCAAGAAGTAAATGATATGGTTCAGTTTGCCGATCGACTCGATAAACGGGTACATGACTTAAAACTAAGTCGCGAGATCACGATTCAAAGTGCCCCACAAATTCGACTTATACAAAATACGAACCAAGCGCTGGTAGAAAAAATTCAATCGTCCATCATGACAGCTATTCCATTATGGAAGAACCAAGTCGCTATTGCATTAACGTTAATCAGACAGCGTAATGCAGTAGAAGCTCAAAAACAAGTATCTAAAACCACGAACGAGCTTTTACTAAAAAATGCTGAGATGTTAAAAACCAATACGATTGAAACCGCAAAAGAAAACGAACGCGGCTTAATCGATATTGAAACGTTAAAGAAAACACAAGAAAATCTTCTTTCAACGCTAGAGGAAACATTACGTATTCAAGAAGAAGGTCGCATGAAGCGTCGCTTAGCAGAAGAAGAACTGGCAACGATGGAAATCGGTTTAAGACAGAAGCTACTTGAAATTAAAGGTGAATAAATAGAAAGAAGGATCTGCTCTGAAATGTGGCAGATCCTTCTTTTGTTATGGGAACTTAAGAGGCCTTGACTTCTAACTCATCTACTGGCGAACGTTCATGGGTAAAGCTACTTAACACCATGCCGACGGCGGTTCCAACAATAGCGGGAAGAATCCATTGTAATCCCATAGAAGATAGAGGAAGGAAATCTTTCACCATTTGAACGGGACCTAAATCTACACCAAATGCCGCTAAGCCATCCATCAGGGCAAATACACCTGTAAAAAGTACGGCACTTCCATACACTTTCTTTGAATTTTTGAAATAACGGTTAAAAAAAGTAAGTACAACCAATACGATTGTTAAGGGATAGGCTGTAACTAAAAATGGCACTGAAACTTTAAGAATTTGATTCAGTCCAAGGTTTGATAACGTGAAGCTTACGAGTGTAACGAGTAAGACAACTTTTTTATAGCTGACACTCGGCATTAATTTTGAAAAGTACTGTCCACACGCTGTTGTTAGGCCGACAACTGTAGTAAAACAAGCCAATGTAAAGATAAATCCTAGTAGAGCTGTTCCGCTTTTACCTAATAATAATGTGGACGCTTCTGCAAGAATATCTGTTCCATTTTCAAAAGCACCTGTTGCAGCCATCTTACCGCCGATTAATCCTAAGCTGACATAAACGAGTGTCAGTAATGTTCCAGCAATCAGACCAGCTTTTAGTGTGTAGTTTGTTAATTGCTTTCGGTCTTGAATGCCCCTTTGTTGAATAGCAGTAAGAATTACAATACCAAAAGCGAGAGCAGCAAGTGCATCCATTGTGTTGTAACCCTCAATGAAACCTGTAGAAAACGCTCCAGATTGATAGCTAGCTGATGGTGATTGAAGGGGAGCATCAAGTTTGAAAAATCCTACTGCGCAGAGCACAACCATTGATAAAAGAAGGATAGGAGTAATCCAACGCCCCATATATTTCTCCATTTTCGATGGATTCAAGCTGACCGCATAAACGAGCGCGAAAAATGTAACTGTGAATAATATAAGAATGAGTGCTGCGTTTGATTCAGTCCCTACAAATGGTTTGAGTCCCATCTCATACGCAACGTTTGCATTTCTGGGAATGGCTAGAAATGGTCCGATACTTAAATAGATAACGACCATAAAGACTGTACTGAAAACGGGATGAACACGATTGCCGATCGTTTGAACGCCTCCTTTTACGAGAGAAACGGCAAATAATACGGCAAATGGAAGTCCTACTCCAGTTAGAATAAATCCAGCCATCGCAAGCCAGTATGACGATCCTGCCTCAGCCCCTAAGAATGGTGGGAAAATAAGATTTCCTGCTCCAAAAAACATTGAAAATAACATAAGTCCAATAAAAACGGTGTCCATCTTTCTCATAAGTCATCTCTCCTTTTATTGTTATAAAACATAAAAAAACCCGCCCCTATAGAAGGGACGAGTTATCGCTCGCGTTACCACCCTAATTCCACAGCTTATGAAAAGCTTGCGGCACTCAGTCAACGTACCATCATACGTGTTCCCTTGTAACGGCGGACGGCCCGTCAAAGCTTAAATTTCAGCTTTGCATCTCGGAGATGATTTTCAGATAAGCACTGAACATCGGCTTTCACCAAGCGCCGATTCTCTGGGGAACAGTAATCAAATCTTACTCTTTCTCGTCATTGACTTTAATATTATTTGTAAATTTATCACCCTAAAAGATTAAAGTCAACAACAAAATTCTGAAAACATTGAAAAGTTCAAGGAGCAGCAGTTCAATTGTTCCAAAATGAAATAAGAATAACAGCTTATAAAAGCAGCCCCATAACAACCGTGTTATGATACGTTCCTTTAATAAAATTATCGTACTTTAACAAACCTTCCTTTTCAAAACCTAGTTTTCTATATAGTTCAATCGCCTTAACGTTATTCTCATTCGTTACAAGACTAATCTTCTTTGTGATGCCGTTTAGACGTGCCCACCCCAAAAGTTCATTCATTAAAACTTTTCCTAATCCCATGCCTGTGTATGTTTTTGAAACGACTATACCAAGTGTTCCGACATGTTTGGTTCTTTCTTTTTGAGGCGAGTTAATCGTTGCAATCCCAATAATTGTTGAATCTATTTCCCCAATCAGAATGATGGAGTTTGATTCCTTGGAAGTTGCAGTGATGTATTTCTTATATTCCTCTAAATCCCGTTTAAATTCATTTGCACCAAAGGATAAAAAATCACTTTCACCACCAACAACATTATAGAACTCAATCATATTTTGAGCATTATCCTCAGTCGCTTTTCGTATAGTAACTTTCAAATTATTTTTTAAGTATACGTTACGCATCTTCTCATCTTCTTCCTGTTCATTGGTATAAGACCAATATAACCTACCATTCTATTCATCGTACAAGCTTAGTATTCATGTATTTTTGATTAAATTTTTCACAAAAGTAGTAATGCTTCTCCCATACCCTCGCATAGAATATGAGGATTTGTTATTTCAATAAAGAATAGGAGAGAAGGAATGAATACGAAAAAGGTACTGATTGCATTACTGATGTTTGGTTTCATGTTCTTACTTGTTCAACCAGCAAAGGCAGCAGCTTCATCATTTATCGTGATAAATAAATCAACCAACCAGCTTGCATATTTTGAGAATAATAAACTATCGAAGGTATTTAAAGTCGCAACTGGTAAACTACCTTCTTATACGCCAGAGGGCAAATTTAAAATTGTAAACAAAATCATAAATCGGCCTTATTATACAGGAAACATTCCTGGAGGAGATCCGCGAAATCCTTTAGGAAACAGATGGTTAGGTTTAAACGCAAATGGAACATGGGGCACAACGTATGCCATCCATGGAAACAATAATGCAAGTTCCATAGGTAAGTACGTAAGTGCAGGCTGTATTCGTATGTACAACAACGAGGTGCAATGGTTATATGCTAGGATCTCGGTCAATACACCTGTTGTAATCACAACTTCAGGTAAATCATTCCCTGCTTTAGCAGCAGCGAATGGATATAAAGTGACGAACAGTTCAACCGTTCCTGTATTCTCAGTCGTTAATCTAAAAAAAGGTAGCCGTGGTGCCGAAGTAATGGAGCTTCAACGAAGACTTACGAATTTAGGGTATAGTACAAAAGGAGTCGACGGTGTATTCGGAGCCAATACAGATGCAGCCGTTCGCAAATTTCAAAAAGCTAAGAAGCTCACAGTTGATGGTGTTGTAGGACCGGCGACTAAGAAAGCACTTGGCATGTTTTAAATACAGGAAATCAGCCTTGAAAAGAAGGCTGATTTTTTATGTTAAAACAAAATTTCCCGTTGACACTCTCAAGAACATCCAATAAAATGAGAACGAGATTGATAATCATTTTCAATTAAGTTCAATGCTTTAAATATATTTCAAATTACTGTTGTAGAAGGAGGGCGAATAAAGTGTCTAGACTGTATGCTGAGCATTTGCAAATCTCATATGGTGAACGAGACATCGTGAAGGATCTTAACATTTCCATTCCAGACGGTAAGATTACAACAATTATCGGACCAAATGGCTGCGGTAAATCAACGGTTTTGAAAACGTTGTCGCGCATTCTGAGTCCTAAATCGGGTGTGGTTTATCTAGATGGTAAGGCCGTCAGTAAAGAATCTACGAAAAAGATTGCTCAAAAGATGGCGATTCTTCCTCAGTCACCAGATTCACCAGAAGGACTTACGGTTGGTGAACTTGTTTCTTACGGAAGATTTCCTTATCAAAAAGGCTTCGGAAAGCTTACTAAAAAAGATTATGAAGTGATAGATTGGGCATTAAACGTTACAGGTGTTCTCGAGTTCAAAGATAGATCTGTAGATGCACTTTCGGGTGGACAACGCCAGCGTGTATGGATTGCGATGGCACTAGCTCAAGAAACAGATATTATCTTGTTGGATGAACCGACTACATACTTGGATCTGTCTCATCAATTGGAAGTTCTAGAGTTGTTAAACCAGTTGAACCAGGATGAGAAGAGAACGATTGTCATGGTCATTCATGATTTGAACCACGCGGCTCGCTTTGCTCATCATATGGTCGCGATGAAAGACGGATCCATCTTAAAAGAGGGTACGGCTGAAGAGGTTATGACACGTACGGTCCTGCGCAATGTATTTCATATTGATGCAGAGATCGGTGTTGACCCGAGGACGAGAAAACCTGTTTGTTTAACGTACGATTTAATAAAAAATGTAAAGTTAGTTGAGAACTTGGCGTAAACACTCGCCTTTTATTTTTATAGCTAATTGAGAATGATTTTTATTGTCAAATATAGGAGGATAACAAATTGAAAAGAACAACAAAACAATTACTTGTTAGCTTTATGACATTACTTTTAGTGTTTGTACTAGCAGCATGCGGAAATAAATCAGAAGAAGGCGCAAGCACTGGTGAGAAGGAAGCGTCGAAAAAAGAAACGAGAATCTATAAAGACGAAAAAGGTAAAGAGATCGAAGTGCCATCTGAACCAAAACGTGTTGCAATGATGGCTGCAACGTATGCAGGTAACTTGCTAGACTTAGGGATCACACCAGTAACAGTAAATGAATATCCAAAGCAAAACAAGTTCTACGGAAACAAATTGGACAAAGCTGAAGTTGTAACTGCTGATTCATATGAAAAACTACTAGAATTAGATCCAGATCTTATCATTACGTATTCTGATGACAAAAATATTAAGAAATATGAAGAGATTGCTCCAACGGTTACAATGACGTATGACAAATATGACTACATGGAGCAGCACGTTGAGATCGGAAAGATGGTTAACAAAGAAAAAGAAGCGAAGGCATGGGTAGAAGAGTGGAAAAAGAAAGCGGCTGATGCTCGTCAAAAAGTAAAATCAGCAATCGGTGAAGACAAGACGTTCATGGTTATGGAAGCATTCGGAAAAGACATGTATGTATACGGTAAGAACTGGGGTCGTGGTACAGAAGTAATCTACCAAGCCCTCGAGCTTAAAGCTCCTAAGAAGTTAGAAGAAGATGTATTTGGCCCAGGCTGGAAAGCCATTTCTACCGAAGTTATTCCAACTTACGCAGGTGACTATATTTTTGTAGGAACAGGTACAGGAAATCCTGATAACTCATTCATGGAGTCAGATGTGTGGAAAGAGTTGCCGGCTGTGAAAAATGGTAACGCAATTAAGTTTGATTCAGAGTCGTTCTATTTCAATGACCCGATTTCGCTAGAGAAAGAACTAGATATTATCGTTGAAGAGTTAACGAAAAAGAAATAACAAGCACTTTATAAAAAGGGACAAACGCTATGTTCAAATCAAAAACCAAGCTTATAAAAGAGAATAAAGTGTATTCGAGGCCAGCGGTAGGGACAGTTATTTTATTGTTAGGATTCGCACTTCTTTTGTTGAGTATCGTTCTTGCGATATCTGTGGGAGCCGCTAAGATTCAGTTTCTGACAGTTTGGAACGCAGTGATCAACTATGATCCTACTAGAGAAGCAGACCGTATCATTATGAGTCTACGATTACCGAGAGAGCTTGGTGCAGCCATCGTCGGTGCGGCGTTTGCTGTAAGTGGAGCAATCATGCAAGGGATGACTAGAAACCCGTTAGCAGACCCTGGTCTACTTGGTTTGAACGCGGGAGCAAGTCTCGCTCTTGCTTGTGTGTTCGCTTTTCATACAGAAGCAAACTACCTTACCGTAATGGTTCTATCTTTCATAGGTGCAGGAATAGGTGCGATGTTAGTATTCGGACTTGGCTCCATGAGCCGAGGTGGATTGACTCCAGTCCGGATTACGTTAGCAGGTGCAGCGGTTTCTGCACTGCTTTCTTCTTTAGGAGAAGGCATCGCGTTATATTTTAAGCTTTCTCAGGACCTTGCGTTCTGGACGGCAGGAGGTGTGTCAGGCACAAACTGGTCTCAGCTGAAAATTATCGTACCTGTCGTGTTGGTTGGAATCATTGTAGCTGTTATGTTCTCAAGGCAGTTAACCATCTTAAGCTTTGGTGAAGAAGTAGCACGCGGCCTTGGTCAACGAACTCTATTTACGAAAATCGTTCTCATGACGGTAGTGTTAATCTTAGCAGGTGCTGCCGTTTCACTCGTTGGTGCTATTGCATTTGTAGGTCTTATGGTTCCGCATATCGTGCGTTTCTTAGTTGGAACAGACTATCGGTGGATCATTCCATGTTCTGCTATCTTCGGAAGTGTGCTCATGGTGCTAGCAGATACGTTTGCCCGAACGGTAAACGCGCCTTATGAAACTCCAGTCGGTGCAGTAGTCGCTATGATCGGGGTACCTTCCTTCCTCTACCTTGCAAGAAAGGGAGGAAGAAAATTATCATGATGAATGCACACCAGATGAAGAAAGTAAGAGTAACGACGATTGCGGCGATTTTATTGCTGATAGCCGTTTTTATTATAAGTGTGGCAACTGGTTTTGCTTCCTTAACTCCTTCAGAATTATTTCGAACCATAATGGGGCAAGGAACGCCAAGAGAGAATCTCATTCTTTTTGAGTTCCGTTTACCACGTATCATTGTTGCTATTCTTGCGGGGATGGGACTCGCTGTGTCTGGAGCCATCCTCCAAAGTATCACGAAGAACCCGCTTTCAGACCCTGGTATTTTAGGAATAAATGCTGGTGCTGGTCTGATGGTTGTGGTGTATATTATGTTCTTTACAGTGGAAACCACAAGTTTTTTATATGTATTGCCGTTATTCGCATTATTTGGAGGAATGCTAACAGCGTTTGTGATCTACATCATGTCTTACATAAAAGGCGAAGGTGTTGAACCTACCCGGCTCGTCTTAGTCGGTGTGGGTTTAGCTGCCGCTTTGTATGGAGCAACATTGACACTATCTACGAGATTGGATATGGAAGATTATTCGTTCATGGCGAACTGGATGGCAGGCAGGATTTGGGGCGATGATTGGACGTTTGTTTTATCGTTGCTCCCATGGATTTTGCTGCTGCTTCCTTATACGATGTTTAAATCCAATGTATTAAATACGTTGAATTTGCATGAGAACGTATCTGTCGGTGTAGGTGTGAATGTAAGTAGAGAACGAATTTCTTTAATCATGGTCGCTGTAGCACTTGCATCGGCTTCTGTAGCAGTTAGTGGTGGAATTGCTTTTGTAGGATTGATGGCTCCTCATATCGCACGTTCACTAGTAGGTCCGAGACATCAAGTCTTCCTTCCCGTTGCAGCATTAATTGGGGGCATCTTACTCCTGGCAGCTGACACAATCGGAAGAGTAGTATTAGACCCCAGTGGAATACCAGCAGGAATCATTGTGACTATCATAGGGGCACCGTACTTTATGTACCTACTTGCAAAAAAATAGCTCATGAGATCAGTCTTTGTTAAAAAGGCTGATTTTTTTATATTTAATAAAACTTTTTTCACTTTCCACGGTCTAATATATAGGTAAGGGGTCAGGAGGCGAGAATTTGGAGACAGAAGAGTTAGTGAAGAAAGCGATAAAAGGAAACGATGAGGCATTTTTACAACTGATTCAAACGTATAAAGTCGATTTATATAAAACAGCTCTATCTTTTTTGCGCAATGAAGAAGAAGCACTCGAAGCTATTCAAGAAGTAACGTACCGTGCTTACAAAAATATTAAGAAACTAAAAAGTAAGTTCTATTTTAAAACATGGTTGATCCGCATTATGATCAACTATTGTAATGATCAGTTGAAACACAAAAAGCGAGTCGTCATGAATGATGAAATGTTGAATTCGTTAGGTGTTTCAGAGAACCACACACAATTGGAACTGAAGGACGCGATGTTACATTTAGACGATAGGTCACGTGAAGTCCTTACGTTAAAATACTTTAATGACGTAAAGATAAAAGATATAGCAACTATCATGCAGTGTCCAGAAGGAACGGTTAAAACGTGGCTGAATAAAGCGTTACGAACATTAAGAGAAAAGCTAGAGGAGAAAGGAGGTAATCTACATGTTTGAAAGAGAGAAAGAACAACTGAACGATTTAAAGAAAGAGTATGAAAATATACCGATTTCACTAGAATCTATTGATCAGGCGATATTAACTGGTTTTCAAAAGGCAAAAACAGAAGAGCGGAAATCTAGAATGAAGAAGAGAAGTGCTTTTGGTTTTATAGCGGCAGCTCTTTTACTCATGGGATTATTTTCTTCTATTAAGAATTCACCGGCTTTAGCTAATTACATTTCTGAAATACCAGGCATGGAAAAAATAGTGAGTATGATTCGTGATGATAAAGGAAGAATGGCAGCTGTTGAAAAAAAATATTATCAAAAACAAGGCGTATCAGATGAAAAAGATGGGTTGATAGTTACTATCGATGGAACGATTGCTGATGAGATGGGCATGGTGCTTTTTTATTCGATAGAATCCAAAGAAAAATTAAAAGAGGTTATGTTCGATGATGTGAAAATCAGAGCGAAAGATGGTACCGTATTGGATGAGGCTTATAATTCATTCGGTGATGCCCATTCATCAGATAAAGGCGAGACTAAGTTTAGTGGAGAAATTGAATATTTCTTTGAAGTTCCTATTGAAGCAAAAGAATATATTGTCGACCTCAAAATAAAGGATATGAATTTCACAATCAATTTAAAACTTAATGAATTTAAAAAGAAAAAAGAATATGCAGTCCAACAAACCATGGATTTAGAAGGCCAAAAGATCAATATTGAAAAGGTAACCATATATCCATTACGAGCTGTTGTGAAGTTAAAGATGAATGATGAAAATAAGAAATACATCTTGAGGATTGATGATCTTCGCCTTGTAGATGAGAACAATGAAGTCTGGGGTAATATAACAAATGGTATTACCGGTTCGGGCGATAAAGACACTGAGAGGGAAGTTTATCTGCAAAGTAACTATTTTAAAGAACCGAAAGAATTGTATTTAGTATTAAACAGTGCTCAAGCTATAGATAAAGATAATGCAGTCATTGTGGTGGATACAGATAAAATGAAGATTATAAAACAACCCAATGGAAACAAGTTGAGAAATTTAAGGAAAGAAGATGGACAGCTCGTCTTTGATCTGCATACAAAAAAACCTTTCCATTATGCTATTTTTAGCACAATAACTGATGCACAAGGTAAAAAAATTGAAGTGAGCACACAGTCCATGGGTACTGAAGAAGAAAAAGGAACAACCCGACTAGGAATAGAGCTACCTCCAATAGATCGCTCACAAAATCCTCTAACCATTGACTTAAGTTTTTATCCGGAGTGGATTAAAGGTAATGAAAAAATTAGAATCAAATAATATGTGAAGGTGGTCCTTTCTTAATAGGACTGCCTTTTTGCTTAAATTTCTACAACCCTCTATAATGCTAGTTAAATGAGGTGAACGTGATGAGACTAGACCATACCGGAATTGCAGTTAGACGAATAGATGAAGCAATTGAATTTTATACGAATGTACTAGGCGGAAAGCTGACTGAACGATATACGAGTGAAAAGCCTGGAGTAGAGACTCACATTGCCGTGATTGAGCTTGAAAACCAGGTGATTGAACTTCTTGAACCTACGAGTAAAACATCTCCGATCGAGCGGTTCATCCGACAGAAGGGAAAGGGTGTGCATCACTTGGCTTATGAAGTGGACGATCTTCTTCAAACGATTGATGACTTTGAAGCTAGAGGGTATACCTTTTTAAAAGATACGTATCGAACAAATCCCTTTGGCAGAAGGTTGATTTATATGAATCCTGCGCATTCACAAGGACAGATTATTGAGCTGTGTGATTATCCGGATAAGAGGGAGGAGAGCTGACTTGTTAAAAGTTAGTTCTCTTTTTTTGCCTTTCCAAGAACATGAATTTTCTTTACAATGAATTATAAGAATATTCTGTAAAGGGTGAAGGCATGAAATGGACAGGTGATCTTGCACATTTTCCTTATCCGTTTAAAGGTTCAACGTATCGTTATTCCAACAATTCAATCCCCATGAAACAGCCTTATTGCATAGAGGTTACCCCGAGTTACAAAAAAGAGATGCTATTCAAGCGAAAACTATTGAGTGATCACCCTGAACGTTGTTATCAATCGCTGCCACATTCTATTACAGGGCAGTGGGAGATTGTTGAAATCGTGATCGATCACTTAGTTTCAAAGTACCCACAAGATTTTTCAATCGAGAAAGAGAATAATAGTTGGATATTTACCAATAAAATATTGGATGAAAAGAAGGAATTTATTTTTGGTGAGAAAAACTCTCTTCCATGTGAACCGTTGTTCTTTATTAGTCAGCATGTGCAAGAAGATCTCATTTACATGAGACAGCGTGACGATAATCTGTATTTAGATGCAGGACAGCTTTGTTTTCCTGCCAACTGGTCTCTCGCTTTTAACATAGGAATGAAATTTAAAAGCATTCATCATCCTATTCCAGGCTTTAAGGAAGAAGGGCTAGATCAACGAATTTTACAGTTTCTTATGAGGCTTGAAGCAGGAACACCTTGGGAACGTTTGAATTGGTCGCTTATGGCAGGTGATCGACTTGATACATCGCTTGAAACCTTTGATCAGTGGGGACCTCTCCGTAAACAGGTCACAAGTGAGAACGCAGGTGAGCTTGTCCATATTCGAGTAGAGGTGCAGAAGTTATTCAGGCTATCACGTACAAACAGTATTCTCTTTTCCATCCACACACATTTGCTGGCTCTGGAACAACTAGCAACAAACATAGAATGGCTGCAGCAATTTTACGAAATCCTATCTGAACTTCCTGACCATATTGTAGAATACAAGGGAATCTCAACCTACAAAAAAGCTGTGTTGAAGTACTTGGAGAAACAGCTTCAACAGGTGAAGACGTTATGAGTATGGATGCAGTCTTTATTGAAGGAAAAAGAAAATATATATTTTGTTCAGATGAGCATGGATTAAGGGTTTTAAGTAGTGTGTTCGAACACGTGAAGAAAGAGAAGTTGGCTTATGAGTGGTATCATTTTTCTGCTGAAAAAAGAGAGTGCCTAGAAGAATTTCTAAGTAAGCAAAAGATGGGAACTTTTCTCTATGTGGAGCTGCCCTATTCTGAACTTCATACCGTGCAAATGATGGCAAAACGTATCGGCTTCTCGAGTGATGAGACTCAATATTTTGGTTATGGTGAGAAGTGGATTAGTATATTCTGTTGCCGTTGTCATGAACTGAACAGAGCAGAAGAACAACAAACTGGATTAACTTGCCATCAATGTGAATTAAAGCTTGAAGTGTCAGACCACTATTCTGAACTTCACCATGCATTTTTAGGCTATCCAGCTACAGGTTAGGAGTGAGTCTATTTGTACATTGAACCTACTTTATTCGTACGGGTTTCATCTATAGAAAAGATAACGAAGCAGGTTAAGAAGTTTACGCTGTTCCCAGAAACGGGAAAGGAACTTCCAAGATTTAGTGGAGGGTCACATATTTCTACTTACCTAAAAACACCGTCAAGACTCATTGTGAGACAATATTCTCTAGTAAGTCATCCAGACAAGCGTTCCAATTATGAAATTGCTGTTCGATTAAGTGAAAATTCTAAAGGTGGTTCACTCCACTGGCATCAGGGTATGAAAGTGGGAGATCGACTTCAGATCAGTTATCCCAAGAATCATTTTTCTCTTAGCTTTAGAGCGAGACATCACGTGTTTTACGCGGCAGGCATCGGTATTACCCCATTCCTTTCTATAATGCAGGATATCTCAACTAACAGACAAACCTTTGAACTTCATTACGCCTCTAAATCTGAGGAGAGCTGTGTTTTTCATTCATACATAAAAAAGCATTATCCGAATCAAAGCCACTTTTACTTTTCCGATCAACATCAACGTTTACAAACCACTTCCTTAGAAAATCATCCAATCGGAACCCATGTTTATTTTTGTGGACCTGAAGGGTTTATTGAGCAGTTTAGGACAGCATCATGGGAGCTAGGATATCCTGAAACTACAGTGCATTATGAGCGATTTTTACCAACTCGGATTAAGCATATGAAGCCATTTAAGGTTGTGCTTAATAATGGGAGTGAATTAACAGTAGAAGAGAATCAAACACTTCTAGAAGTATTGTTAGCAAATGGTATTGATATTCTGTACTCGTGTAGAGTAGGTAGATGTGGTACGTGTGAAATTCCAGTCGCTGAAGGAAAGGTTGAACATTTAGATGATTTTCTTAGTGCACAACAAAAGAAGGAGCAAAATTGTATTTTAGCCTGTGTTTCACGTGGTCAGTCAGATAAACTAATGTTAAAGATTTAAAAAGTGAGGTAGTTATGCACGGGAAAAATGGAAAATATACGGACAGATTTCTTTGGTATCATTGGATAATATTATTTGGATTTATACTATTTTTGGGTGGTATGACTGCATTAATCACCAAGGAAGCAATTGAAATGTTGGAAAGTCAACCTGTCTTAGGTTCTATATTATTGCTAGTTTCATTATTTTTGATTGGTATTATCCTATACATGTTAATAGGATCTATAAAGCAGTCCAGAAATGTAACGGATTGGGAGCTTACTGACAAGGGGTATGTAACGACAAAAACAAATCTAGAAACCAACGAGATACAGCGTTCAGAATTTCGTTTCTCAAGTGCTATTAAATGTCTGATCTCGCCATTATCAGAAAGTATATATCAAACCAATTCCCTTGATACGAAAACACGTTACTATAAATATATAACACTGAATATTGTTTATCGAAAAGAAGATGGGAAACTAGATGTATTTCGATTCGCAGATTATAGAGAAGAAGAGCTCTACCCATGGCTTCTAAATTTACAGGAGCACAATGTGCCGCTTGAAATTACCGAGTTTGAGTTGACAGAGGTTCCAGCAATAGATTTTTTAGATGTTGTGGTAAAAGAGGTTGATTGGCGACCCTATATTTTAAAGGATTCTTTAAAAGACCTTGGTTTAAAGGTAGTGACGACTGAGAAGCCAAATCTTTATACATTTGCAATGACTAAAAGACTTATGCAAGAAGATTTATTTGTGAAAAAGAAACTTGGAAACAAGGTGATTTTTACGGGTCAATTCATCATCATCGTTCTACTTCATATTTTCTATTTTTTTAACTTTTTACTTTTATGGGGTATCACAATTTAAAATACGTTTCTACTTTAAATTTGCAGGGGTTTTTATACTTCAGTGGGTAATAGCAATGATGTTAGTGAATTATGGAATTCTAAATATTCCTGAAACATTCGAATTGGAATTATTGGCTCATATTATTATGTTCATGTTAGTTTCACCTCTTATCAGTTTTCTGGCTTATATCATAAGAGATATTAAACCAGCAATCTACCATGAAAAATACAGAAAAGATCTTGAAAAGCTCAAAGACGATCAATTTACTGCTTCAAGCTAAATCTTATTATAAGTGATTAACAAGGTGTATAATTTAAAAAGTTAATGCAAGGAAAGTCTGACTGAATTTTTTCAGCAGACTTTTTTATTTTATAAATGATAGGAGTTTTTATTTGTGAAGCACCGCAGATTGTTAGTCTACCTTGTTGCACTTGCTGCATTTCTCGGTCCTTTTTCTCAAACGATTTACGTTCCTCTTATTCCTGAGGTGACGAAAGAACTTCATACGACACCATTTTTGGTTAACTTTTCGATTTCTATCTACACAATTTTTCTAGCTTTGATGCAGATGGTTTATGGACCACTTACGGATTCTATCGGAAGACGTAAAGTGATGTTAACGGGTATCCTCATTTACTTAGTGGCTACGATTGGGTGTTATTTTTCTTCATCGATCGAATTTCTTTTAGTGTTCAGATCTCTTCAGGCTGTTGGAATTGCCGCTGGTTCTGTTGTAGCAGTAACGGTTATTGGTGATCTATTCGAAGGGAAAGATCGTATTCAGCCTATGGGGACGTTTCAAATGATGGTGTCCCTCGGCCCTGTTTTAGGCCCTGTAGTTGGTGGTTTTTTAAGTGCTTCGTTCAATTTTCATATGATTTTTATAGCGTTAATGTGTGTTGGATTTATCATCTTAGCAGGAAATTTTATCTTTTTGTACGAAACAAAACCTAGTACATTAAAAAAACAGAACTTTAGATTTTCAGATTTCCTTACGATTTTGCAAAACCGTATCGGATACACCGTTATTGGTTTAGGATTTATTCAGTACTACGCTCTTTATAACTTCTTAGTGTTCCTTCCGGCTATTATGAGTGAAAGGTACTCCTTGTCTGTAGAACAAAAAGGTCTAGTATTTTTACCATTGTCACTTGGAATTGTGGTGGGGAGTTTTATTGGTGGCAAAATGAGAAAGTACAATGAACGAAAAGTAATTGTTTACTCTGCTTTTTTCAACGTCATTTCCTTACTTTTGTTTATCCTAGTCTCAAACGTATCGCTGATTTTATTGATTCTATCAATCTCATTATTTGGTCTTTTCTTGGGTATGTCATTACCCGTTCAGACAGCTCTTCTAACACAGGAGTTTCAATCCAATCGTGCTACAGCAATTGGCGCGTATAACTTTTTTAGATACATGGGGATGTCGATCGGACCCCTGTTAGGCAGTTTCCTCTATCATCTTGGTAGTTATGGCTTGGTATATGGATTTGTAGATGCAATGTTACTCCTTTTTGTCATTTTAATGAGAAAACATTTAATACAAAATAAAAAATCTGCTAATTAGATTTTAGAAGTAAAGATTTAGGGTATATTGAATCCATACCGTTCTTGCTGTAAGCTAAGATTAAACAAAAGTTAGACAGGATGTATGAGTATGTATCTTACAATAAAAGAAACGGCTGAATATTTATCGATGCCTGAAGCGGTAGTTGAAAGCTTAGTTCAGCAGAATAAAATCCGTACCATTTTTGACGGTAACCAGCATCTTATTAACAAGGAACAGTTCAATACACACTTTGAACAGTTAGAAAAATATAAGAAGATGGTTGAGGAGTACTTAAGTGAACCCATTCCTGAAGATTGGGATGCTAAAGATGAAGATTAAAGTAATGATAAATTAGGGTAGATGGGGAGAGTGGAAAAGAGATGCATAGAGATAAGGCGCTGCATTCTTTTTTAATTGAAAAAACATGGCAGTTGACGGAAGATTGGTATCAATCCATTGATAAATCAAAGGCCACGGGGGTATACGCTTCCACAAATCCCAAGACGATTGAAACGCTAAAAAAACAAAATCACGAATTTCACGAACATTTTTGTGAGGTTTTTGTAACGGAAGAAAATAAATTTCTAAAAGACTTTGAAAGATGGGTGGTTATGATTGCTCAAGACGAAGAGCATTTGAACACACCTCTAACGGTAATCATGAAAGAATTCTTCAACGTACAAAAGCAGTATTTAAATCTCATACAAGAATTCGTTAATCTTCATCAAGGTCAATATCCTCAAACAATTATCGATGCATGGAATGAAATCATTATTGAAACGTTCAATAAGATTGTGACGTGGTTTGTTGAAGAAAACCAAAAGTATAGTGAAGAAAAATTAATCGCGCAACAAGAAATGATCAACGAGCTCAGTTCACCTGTTATCGCACTGAACAATCATATGGGCCTTCTTCCATTGATCGGTGTGATCGATACTCAAAGAGCCAAGTATATAGTTGAAAACACACTAGATCAATGTACCGAAAAAGAGATTACGCATCTTTTTATCGATCTCTCTGGTGTACTGATTATTGATACGATGGTCGCTCAGCAGATCTTCTCGCTTATTGAAACGCTAGGTCTTATCGGAGTAAAGTCAACCTTGTCTGGCATCCGACCTGAAATTGCTATGACCGCTATTCAATTAGGATTATCCTTTGAGAAAGTTTCCATAAAGTCGAGTCTCGCTCAAGCGATCGGTTCACAACAATAACGAATAAATGAGTGAATGAAGACCAGGGGAACCTGGTCTTTTATTATTTTCGTATATCAGAATGTGACCATGCCAGCTCCTCATAAACTTTAGAATGTAATTCATCTTCTTAAAAGGGTGTTGAGAATGGATATCTTTCAAGGTTTAACAGGGGAAATTGTCTTACCGGATAATCCGCAATATGACGCTGCACGTCAAGAATGGAACAGAGCCATTCAAAAATTTCCAAGTGTTATTGTCTATTGTTCTAAATATGAAGATGTAAGCCATGCCATTTTATGGGCACAAAAATATGGTAAGGATATACGAATTCGATCAGGGGGTCATCATTACGAAGGCTATTCGACTGGTAATGGTGTTTTGGTCATCGATATCAGTCGGTTGAATGATGTCGCTATTAATGAGGAAGAAGGAACAGTTACCTTTCAAGGAGGCATTCAGAACAAAGATCTTTATCAAGCGGTAGGTTCTAAAGGATATCCATTTCCAGGCGGAACTTGTCCAACTGTTGGTGTCAGCGGCTTTGTGCTCGGTGGAGGATGGGGTTTTTCTAGCCGATTATTCGGTCTGGGTTGTGACAGCTTAGTGGAACTAGAGTTAATCAACTATAAAGGTCTGTTTTTAAAAGTGAATGAAACAGAAAATAGTGATCTGTTTTGGGCATGCAAAGGTGCAGGAGGAGGCAACTTTGGAGTAGTCGTTTCCATGACATTCAAGCTTCCGCCCAAAGTAGAACAAGTGACATTGTTTGAGCTCTCGAAGCCTGAAGCCACAACAAAAGAGCTAGGCAAGTTTTTACGAATATGGCAGAAGTGGCTTGTGAATCTAGATAAACGAATGTGTTTGAATGTTAGCATGTATAATGCTGTTTCTGAGGGACTTGCTATCTTTGGCAGGGGATTTTTTTATGGAACAAAGGAAGAAGCATTAAAACTGTTAAATGTTTATAAAAAAATAGACGGCTTTCAGATTTCTGCCAAATCTTTAACCTTTTTAGAGGCTGTTACGGAAGTTGAGTCTACCTATCCACCATATGAAAAATTTAATTCGACCGGACGCTTTGTATACAAAGAATACGACCTAGAAGAAGTGGAGGCAATCGTGAATCTTGTGAAAAAGCGTGCGGAAGGTTCAGTGTTTGCAGCACTCACCGTGTATGCAATGGGAGGTCAGATTCGTAATGTCAGTAAAACGGAATCTGCTTTTTATTACCGAAAAGCACGTTATATCTTAGGCATACAATCCGTATGGGAAGATCCGGCCGTCGCAGATGAAAATAGAAGATGGGTGGAAAAACGGTTCAGGTATTTGGAGACCATCACAAAAGGGTCATTTGTTAATTTTCCATACAGTGAACTGAAAAACTATGAAAAAGAGTATTTTGGCAGAAATGTGGAGAGAATTCAACGAATCAATCAAAAATACGATCCTAAAAGAGTGTTTGCTTTTCCGCAATCCATTCGTTGATATAAACTAAAGAGAGAGTGCTCATGACAAAAGGAGTTTGTTTCATTGAAAATATTTAAAAGTATACTGTTTCTTGCAGTTCTTGCGTCTATTTTTTATCTGGTAACACTAGAATGGAAAAAGAGAAACACACCACTGCCTACTGAATTGCATCCGATCGTTGCAGAGAACCGTGATCTTTTAATACAAAAAGCGTCTGAAAAAGGAATTGATATAGTAATTACTGATGATTTTCGATCTGCAGCAGAACAGGATCGGCTGTATGAACAGGGCCGTTCAAGAGAAGGAACCATTGTGACGCATGTGGAAGGTGGAGAATCTTATCATAACTATGGCTTAGCGATTGATTTTGCTCTTAAGCTGGATGATGGTTCTGTGGTATGGAATCTTGAACGAGATGACAATGGAAATGGGCAGTCAGATTGGATGGAAGTGGTTGGAATTGCCAAAGAATTAGGTTTCGAGTGGGGTGGAGATTGGGCTGGTTTTAAGGACTATCCGCACCTTGAGATGGACTTTGGGTTGAGTATTCGGGAGTTGCAGTATGGAGAGCGGCCTCCAGCTAACATTAGGAACTAAGGGAAATCCTTAGTTCTATTTTTTGTTCAATTTTTAAAAGCGGTGAACAAAGCACTATTTCAACTGGTTTATTTTAGGAGAAAAAGGGTATATTTTACGTGGAAAATTATAACTATTAATGGTATTTTTATATAATGATAGGGAATTTGACCTGATGAATAAGTAACTAGATGATATGGGAGGTATAGGTGTGGGATTTTCAGATGATTTAAGTGCTATCTATAGTAGTTTATCAAGTCGCACCGCGGCCATAGATGAAAAGATAGCGAGGCTGCAGCGAGCTAAAGGTGAGATTAATCAAGAACAGAACACGAGTATGCAAGAAATTCGCAAAATTCTAGAACCAGAGCTTGGTAGTTTGTGGATGGGAAATCGAGCGAATGCCTTTGACCAATCGAGAGAAGAAGCATATAAGATTATGCAAGATATTGTAAACGATGACTATGAGGATTATCAACAAAAGATAGGTGTTGTAATCGGATTATTAAAAATAGAAAGAGAATCTTTAAGTGTTATTGGAGGCTTAGCAAATGAGGCTAGTCAATTGCTAGACAAGGGAGAAGATGCACTTGAGGAACTAGGGAGCCGAATTGATGATCTGAAAAGGAGGATCTTTTAATGCAGACCATAAAACTACAATTTCATGATGTTACTCAACAATTGGGTGAAACACAGAAAGCGCTTGACGCTCTTACTCTTCCAAGTCCTTCAGCTGGAGCACTTGGAAAGAACGAACTTCAGTTTACGAAAGAATTTCTGCAGCGAGAAGAAAATCTTCATAAGATGATATTTGAGTACATGAATGTGGTAACAAAAAATATTGAGGATACAAAAGCGAATATTGAGATTCTAAAAAATCAGGATGAAGCGATTTTTAGAAATAAATAGAAAGAGGGTATCTGGAAAATGGGAAGTCATGTACTTGAAGCTTCAACTTTAAATGCTGCAACTGAAGAAAGAGCCCAACAATATGAAAGATTAAGAGAGCAGGTTCAGAAAATAATATACTAAATCAGGTACAATGCTTAAAGGAGATGAAGATCAAGTTTTATTACCTTTAAATTATCCTCTAGATTGGATCAAGGAAATGATATTGGTTAAAGAACAAATTAAAAAAGTAATTGACATAGTAATTGAAAAAAAGACAATAAGAGAGCATGAATTTCTTGATACATTATTGGAGAAATTAGAAAAGTTATTAGGTTTAATTGGTAAAGAGGGCATTGAAGATACAAGTGTGAATTCGGGGATAAATGGAGCGTTGCGTGCTTATTTTGATACGGATCTCGTTGAAAGTTACGATGAGCCACTTGTTATTGAGCTTGATAAATTAGAATTGATGTTACGAGATAAAAAATAGCAAGGGCATCATGTCGATATATTTCTGTTAACCTTGTTGTTTCAGATTCTGCTTTAAACGTTTAGGATTACATGACCAAAGCAGATCAACATGGTGAGTGGTTATGTAAACAAATTAGATATCATCAAGGACTGTTAGATGAAAACTATTTTAGTTTGGGAAAGGTCATTTAATGGGAAGATTTCAGGTCTCGCCAGTCACAAATTAATATACTCTATAATAATTAGGTTTAAAGACTTTTTTGTTAGAGTTGCTTAGATAATTATAGTAAGTTTAAACGCACAAATGAAAATTGGTCAGCATTGCTATTAAAGAAGAGTTTTACATGGATGCTAAATCATATGGATATCATTTTGGAAGATGGTAAGGTATGAATAAAAATGATCTAAAAGATAAACTTGAAAGTTTGGGAATTGAGAAAAATGATTATAATCTAGCAGAAAAACCGATTCGTGAATTAGAAATGGGTTTAATAAAAGATACTAACCAGTGGAAGGTATATCAATCCTTGGAAAAAGGAGAAATAAATATTATAGAGACTTTTGAAAATGAAAGTGATGCATGTGAATTGTTACTAAAATACTTAGTGATGAGAAAAAACAGAAAAGAAAGAAATAGGTAATATTTTCACTTGAAAAGTTCCGAATATAGAAGATGTTAAATAGGCCACGGGAGTATCAATGAAAAAAGCGGAAGTAAACGATGTCAAAAAAATGATTCAGATTTTACAGTGTAATCTTGGACAAGAGTATGCAGTTCTAAAAAAACAAGATGAGGATAGTATTCATGTTTATAAAAAAACAAATGATGAACTTTCACAAGAAGTGTATCTAGAACTTGAAATGGACGATGTGAAAAATGAATATAGACTATTTCTTGTACAAAAAGGAAAAAAATTCGAAAAGGGTACATTTGAAAATAAACTTGATAGTATATGCGGTTTAGGTATTTATGCTGAATCTGTATTAGGTGATTATACACGAAATCACAAAACACAAAATGAAATATTAAATTTGGAAAAAAATCAATTAGATTTGTTAAATCAGATATTGAAGTTAAACGTTGGTGAGAAGTATTACTCCATTTCTATAGAAAAAAAAGGATTAATTAATTTAGAAAAGTTAAACAACGGGAGCTTTAACGTATACTATTTGTCCATCGATGAAAATAAAATTATTTTAGTTGAGAACAGAGAAGCACCAAGTGCTTTCTTAGTTTTATATAATTTTTCATTAAAGTTAAAACGCTTTGATAATTTGTGTGCAAAGTGGAAAAATGATGTTAACTTAAATTTAATAACAGAAGAAAAAATTAAAAGGTTATATCTAGGAAAATAGGGGAGGGTATTGAACAACAATTACGGTGAGACACGTGCTATTTAGCTAGATAAATTATGATTAATCTTACTGCAGAAAAAATAACAAGAGCATTTGTTGTATATTGAACAGAAATTTTACAGATGAAATTTGCAATTTGAAAGAATGATTAAGATGAATCAGTATCAGTTTATTGGTGCTACCAATTTATTGGGTTTAAAGATTAACATTACAAATAGAAATATAGAAGAGGTTAAACAGCCTTATGAAAACTATCTTCAGGTATTAAAGGATGGTCTTTATTGGGAGTATTCTGAAGTTAATTTTGAAAGAAAACCAGGTCCTCAAAAAGAAAATATCGCTATATTCAATGATGAAGAGCAGGCTTTACAATATTTCTTTATACACTTATTGAAGAAATCCTATTTCAAAGAGATATTTCCTCCTAATAATCCAGCACATCAAATTAATGATTTAAATAAATTAACACAATACTTATATGCTTTAGGCGTTACAGATGAATATTTTAGTTTTGACCATGTTAAACCAATTGAAATTTATGGAGATTTGGATAGCAATCAACACATAGAAATAAGTTTTATTAACAGTTTAAACCAAAAGAGTTTTACCACAATACCATTACCGATAAATAGGGGAATATTTGCAATGTATAGATTTACATATTCTCTATTTTTAGTTAAGCAAGTAGAGAAGAGGTTACTAGAGGAAAATATTATAAATAAATCATTTAGTGATAGGGATATTGAATTATTTATCAAATAATTTTTAAAAAAATCTAGATATTAAAAGGTTGAGATTATGTTTCGTAAAGGAACTTACGCAAGTTATAAAGGGAAAGAATATAAGTTTACTGAAGCAGAAGAACAAGAGAAAATTGAATTAATTAGTTATGACCCTAATGAAACAGAAAAGGGCTTTGTGTTATATTCTCCGGGAGTATTTATTAAACAAGTGGAAGTAAACGATGTAGATGAAATGTATTATATTGATTCACTCATTAATTATCAAGGTGAGCGGTTTAAAGGAATGACATTGGGTAATGGACAGTTAATATTATCTACACCAGATGCCAAGATAGCAGAAAAGTTTGGTTTTGAAAGATCAGATAAATATCTATATACAAAGAATGTTGAGTGGGACGAAGTAGATATTATTGAGGGTAAAACATCCTTTGAATTGAGCTGAATTAACCCAGAATGCTTTAAAAAGGTGAATAACTTGACTACTAATAATTTTAATATAAATGTTCATGGAGAACTTCTTGATAACAAGATTTCAAAAGAGAAATTTTTCAATATATTTTCGAGTTTTTTATTGGTTAAAAATGTTGAATCTAGCACATTCATGTTTAAGAAACCGATTCTATTGAATGAGATGAACTTTTGGATAATTGTACATTTTAAAAATGACTTTGTTTCAAGAATTGTATTGGAAAATGCTGAAGAATCGTTAATAAATAATTACAACGACTGGTCTAATTATAAAGTAGAAAAAAAGAAAGAAAGTCATGATCTTTGGTTGAAAAGGAATGTTGGAGAACCTTCTTATATAAAAGAAATGTCTACCATTTATTCGTTTCCTTTTGGTCAAATTACCTCATACATCGATCAGAAGAGTGGAGAAGTGGGAATTGCAATTGAGTACATATAATGTGTACTAAATAGTAAGATAATCGGTTGAGAATGACTTGGTCCTGTATATAGGAATAATAATGATATCAAAATAGAGGAGTGTATCATGAAGGGAAATTTGAAAGATGGAATTATTATTATCGAAGGATTCATGGTAACTCCTAATACAAAGATGATTGATTTTATTACATATTTTCCTAGTGAAAAAATTAAAATTATAAAAAATGAAGCAGTTAAGTTCAAACAAGCTGTTTTACTGGACAGTAAATATTTTATAGTTAGTTTGAGATTCAAAGAAGAAATATCGTCTGTTAAGCTTGTTGTTACAGATTTTACTTTAGACGATTGGGATTACTTAGCTAAAGCAGATCAACATGGTGAGTGGTTATGTAAACAGATTGGATATCCTCAAGGATTGTTAGATGAAAACTCTTTTAGTTGGGGAAAAATCATTCAATGGGAAGATTTCAGATCCCATCAATCACAAATTAATATACTATATAATAATCGAGTCTAAATATTTTTTGTACTTCTAAATCCATTACAACAGAATAGATTGGTTCTTTTTTTCGATATGCAATTATCTATATCCTAGGTCTTAATAAAGTGTATTTACTAACAGGGAGCTTATTAATGATTATTGATGATTTAAATTGGAATTCTTCATTAGTCGGATGGACTTTCAATGGTGAAAGTAAAACTTTTTGCATCTCCAATATTATGCATGCAATTGTAGAAGAAAACTATATTTATGTGGTATGTGGAGAGAAAAGCTCAGAGAATGAAGTGTTTAATATATCATTTGAAGGAATTGTTCAATTTTATTATAACAAAAACACTGGTAAAACATTTTGGTTACATAATAGTCTGAAAGTAGACCTTGTCCTTAATTCTATAAACAATGCGAAAATTTATAAAGATGAAATCCTTGTTCTGTTTATTACAAGTAATACTAATGGTGTAACAAGGTTATTAGGGTATTCTACAGATGGAAAGCTAATTTTTGAAAAGGATGAACCGTTAGATCTGAAGTTTTTATATTTATCAGTAGCAAATAATCATCCTTCTCTCGTATGTGGAGGGGATGCGAAACACACTGATAAATTTGGGAGAAGTACCCATCATTTTTTAGTAAATAAAATTAATGGAGATTTAACCCGGGCTAATTTAGCATACTAGTAAATTTACGTTAAAACCTTATAAAATGAACACAAAAAGACAAAACTGTTGTTTAGTCTTTAATAGTAATTGCGCTTGTTTCTATCTAAGTGATTCTTTATAGCTCGAAAAAGAGATAAAGTCAAAAAGAGATAATGTACAAACAAAAAAGAAGGATCCAGCCGGACCCTTCTTTTTATGTCTATAATTTAAACGAACTTTTCAGAGAAACAATTTCGTTAAATACAATTTTTTCATCAGTAGTATGCTTCGGATCCACGTTGAAGTATCCATGACGGAAGAATTGGAACTTATCTTGAGGTTTCGCGTCCTTCATGTTTGCTTCAATAAATCCTTGTTTTACGATAAGAGAATCTTGGTTCACGTAATCCAAGAATGTCTTGCCTTCACTATCTTCTTCTTTTTCCATATCTTCATCAGAGATAAGTGGCTCATAGATACGGAACTCAGCAGGCACGGCTTGTGTCGCTTCTACCCAATGAAGTGTACCTTTTACTTTACGGCCTGTAAAACCTGAGCCGGATTTCGTCTCCACATCATATGTACAATGTAGTTCAACGACATTACCGTTTTCATCTTTTATGAAATTCTCGCATTTAATGAAGTAAGCATGCTTTAAGCGAACTTCGTTACCCGGGAAGAGACGGAAGTACTTTTTCGGAGGATCTTCCATAAAATCTTCACGCTCGATATAGATTTCACGCGAGAACGGAATCTGACGTGATCCCATTTCAGGATTTTCAGGGTTGATTTCAGCATCTAACATTTCAACCTGTCCTTCAGGATAGTTTGTGATGACCACTTTTAATGGATCAACAATACCCATTGTACGAGGTGCTTTTACTTTAAGATCTTCACGGATAAAGTGCTCAAGCATCGCTGTGTCCGTTACACCAGAACCTTTAGAAACACCAGCTGCTTTTACAAACTCAACGATTGACTCAGGCGTGTAGCCTTTACGGCGTAGTCCGGAGATTGTCGGCATGCGTGGATCGTCCCATCCATCTACATAGCCTTCGTCTACAAGCTGCTTAAGCTTACGTTTACTCATTACCGTATTCGTTAAGCCTAGGCGACCGAATTCGATCTGTTGAGGCTGACTTTCCATCTCACACTCTTCCACAACCCAGTTGTAAAGAGGGCGTTGGTCTTCAAATTCTGTTGTACAAAGCGAATGTGTAACGCCTTCGATCGCATCCTCGATCGGATGAGCAAATGCATACATCGGATAGATGCACCACGTATCACCTGTATTGTGATGAGTTGCGTGAGAGACACGATAGATGACTGGGTCACGTAAGTTAATATTAGGTGAACTCATGTCGATCTTCGCACGAAGTACTTTTTGACCGTTCTCGAACTCGCCTTTACGCATGCGATCGAATAGATCTAAGTTCTCTTCTACAGAACGGTTGCGATAAGGGCTTTCTTTACCTGGCTCTGTCAACGTTCCGCGGTACTCACGAATCTCATCAGCAGTAAGGTCATCCACATATGCTTTTCCTTTTTTGATTAAAAGCACAGCACGCGCATACATTTCTTCAAAGTAATCAGAAGCAAAGCGAAGGTTCTCCCATTCAAACCCAAGCCACTCGACGTCGTTCTTAATCGCATCAACGTATTCTTGGTCTTCTTTTAATGGGTTCGTATCATCAAAGCGCAGATTTGTTTCTCCGCCAAACTCATCTGCAAGTCCGAAGTTGATTACGATTGATTTTGCATGTCCAATATGAAGATATCCGTTAGGTTCTGGAGGGAAACGCGTTACTACTTTCTTGTGTTTTCCGGATTCCAGATCGTTTTGGATGATTGTTTTAATAAAATTAGAAGAACTATTCTCCATCCCGTATCAAGCCTTTCCTTATATGTAAACTAAGATATACTTTACATTATAACAAAAATAAATTTCAACTAAACGTATTCTTTTAGGGATATGGAGATTATTTAACAAAGAAATGGTGGGATCAACATGAATGTCATTGACTTGCATTGTGATGCATTATTAAAACTATGGGAAACGGACGGCAGGCTCAGTTATGCGGATGCGCCACAGCTTGCTACAAATAAGAAACGACTGCAAAAGGGAAAAGTAAACGTTCAGTTCTTTGCGATTTTTATAGAGCCTTTTATTCCGAGTGATCAAAAATTTCATTCTGCTTTACAGCAAGTAGATTATTTTAACAAAGAGGTTCTTGGTAAAAATCCAGAAATGAAGCATTTGAAGAACTGGAATGACTTTCAAACATTGAAGGATGGAGAAATCGGAGCAGTACTGACGCTTGAAGGAGTAGATGCGATTGGTGACGATCTTACGAAGTTAAGCATTCTGCATCAACTCGGTGTTCTCTTGATCGGGCTAAC
Organism: Bacillus sp. E(2018); assembly: GCF_005503015.1. Taxonomy (NCBI): domain Bacteria; kingdom Bacillati; phylum Bacillota; class Bacilli; order Caryophanales; family Bacillaceae; genus Bacillus; species Bacillus sp. E(2018). The sequence continues at coordinate 141,817 of NZ_SCOL01000003.1, forward strand.
CTGGAATCATGCGAATCTTGCAGCTGATGGTGCACAAGAACCACGTGGTGCTGGTCTGACGGTGTTTGGAAAAGAAATTGTAGCATTTAATAATAAAAATAAAATTTTAACCGATGTGTCTCATTTATGTGATCGCGCTTTTTGGGATGTGATGGAGATTGCCGATTATCCGCTTGCCAGTCATTCTAATTCACGCGTATTATGTGACCATCCGCGTAACCTGACGGACGAGATGGCAAAAGAGATGTTCGGTAAAGGTGGAGTGGTGCACGTAGTGTATAACCCGCCATTTACGAAGAATGAGGGTTCAGCTAGTATTGGTGACTTAATTAAACATATCGACCATTTTTGTGGACTAGGCGGTGTTAACCAAATCGGTCTGGGCTCTGATTTTGATGGCATTTCGCAGCTTATTACAGATTTAGAAGATGCATCTATGACTCAAAACTTAATTAATGAGTTATTGAAGCATTATTCTGAAGAGGAAGTCCGTGGATTTGCGTCTCAAAACTTTTTGAGTTTTATTTCTAAAATATAGTTTGAATGGTAAGGTTGGCATTCTCCTGGGATGTCAGCTTTTTTCTATGGAAAAGGATAATAGTGGGAGCTGCGAACGATCATAAAATTCTATAAGCGAGCATAAAACTCCACGCACGCTCATAAACCACACGACCGAGCATAACTCCCCAAAAACCCTCTTCATATGCTCTTCTTTTCTCATACACACTCTCATAGCTTATATAGAACACTAAGCGGAAGGAGTCTGTTTATGTATTACAACCATCCAGGTTTCCAAAATACAGGCATGAGGCAACAAGACGACCTAACAACGATGAATCGCCTAATTGTAACGGGTGAAGGCTCTGTTTCTGCTGTGCCAGATCGAGCTCTTCTTACAATAGGAGTCATTACAGAAAACCGAAATTTAAGTGTGGCTCAAAAGGAGAACGCTGATAAAACGGCTTCTGTTATTCGAACACTGATGTCACTAGGTATTTCTCAAAGCGATATTCAAACCTCTAGTTTTCGAATTGAACCTCAATATAACTATGAAAATGGACAGCAGCAATTTAGAGGATATCGTGTAGAGCACCAGCTTCAGGTAACGATAAAAGATATTCGCCAGACTGGCCAGGCAATCGATCAAGCGGCAGCGAACGGAGCTAACTCTGTATCGTCCATTCAATTCACCGTTTCAAACCCAGATGCCTTTTATAATCAAGCGTTGTCACTAGCAATTCAAAATGCTCAACAAAAAGCTATTTCGATGGCAAGGGCATTACAAGTTACACTTCGGCCGGTACCGATAATCGTTCAAGAAGTATCTCAGTCACTGCCCCCTAGACCTGTTCCGTTTCAAGCCGTAATGTATGCACAAAGTGCGGAAACCCCTATACAGCCAGGCGAGAATAAGATCACAGCCTCTGTCAAGATCCAATACACGTATAGTTAGGAAGGACAGGTGTAAATTGACAGGTGAATATGTGTCGCATTATACTTAACCAAATGGTTAAATATAATGCAGAACATTTAAATGATGTATTTTCAGTTCTATCTGATCCGACTCGGCGTACGATCATCGAGCAGCTATCAAAAGGAGAAAGGAGTGTGCAAGAGTTAGCCCAGCCTTTTGATATGTCGCTGCCTGCGATCTCAAAGCATTTGAAAGTTTTAGAGAATGCAGGTCTTGTCACACACCGAAAAGAGGGACGTTTTCGCTATTACGCGATAAAACCGGATTCAATGGATGAAGCATGTGAATGGATTTCTACGCTTAAAGAGCTTTGGACAAAATTTGAAGGTATGTTTTGCTGCAGCAAGCAAAAAAAGCAGTGAAACGTATGCTTGGAGAGTGAACAATGGAAACGCAGGATGAAATAATAAAGGTGCAAAAGATTGTGAAACGATATGGAGATTTCACTGCCGTGGATGGAAGTGAATTCTCTGTACATAATGGAGAGGTGTTTGGTCTGCTGGGCCCGAACGGAGCGGGAAAGACGACAACACTTGAGATGTTGGTAGGTCTTCGTAAACCAGATGAAGGAACTGCCATCGTTGGTGGATTCGATATTACAAAAGAGCTTGATAAAGTAAAAGAAGTAATCGGTGTACAGCTCCAATCTACTACTCTTTTTGAGCTATTGACTGTAGATGAGATCCTTCATCTTTACGGCAGTTTTTACCGCGAACATATTTCGATTCCTGAACTAATTGATGACATGCTTTTAACAGAGAAGAAGAATAGCAGAATTAAAGGTTTGTCTGGTGGTCAAAAGCAGAGACTTGCGATTGCACTTGCACTCGTGCACGATCCGCAGATTATTTTCTTGGACGAACCTACGACTGGACTCGATCCACAAGCACGCCGTACGTTATGGGACATTATTTTACGATTGAAGGAACGTGGCAAAACCGTTGTACTGACGACTCATTACATGGATGAGGCACACGTGCTATGCGATCGTATCGCCATTATGGACCAAGGAAAGCTAATAGCTCTAGATACGCCTAGTGAACTTGTGAGAAATCTTCAGTCGGATAGCGCAGTGGAATTCAAGTTTAACGATGAAGTAGATATCGCTTTATCAGAGATTGACGGAGTGAAACAAGTGGGCAGTCAGAAAGATGTACACGTTCTCTATACGGATGATCTACAGAAGACTTTAACGAGTTTAATCGCTATCGCTTCTGAAAAACAACTGAAGCTTGTAGATCTTCAAACGAGAACGGCAACACTTGAAGATGTGTTTATCCACATGACTGGAAGAAGGTTAAGAGAAGGATGAGATCATACTACCTACTAACACTCGCTCAGCTTCGGATCTTCCTTAGAAACAGACAAGTACTGTTCTGGACCCTTGCATTTCCTATCGTTCTGATGGTCATGTTAGGTTCATTCTTAGGAAACGGTAATGGAGTTTCTATTACGGCAGCTGTTGTCGATCAGGATAAAAGTGAACAGTCGAAGAACTTAGTAAAAGAAATGGAAAAGAACGAAGCGGTATCTCTTGAAAAAAGTTCAAACGAAAAAGATGTGTTAAGTCAGTTAAAACAAGGTGACCTAACGCTCGTTATTACTATTCCAAAAGGCTATGGTGAAAATCTTTCTGCTGGAAACAAAGCAAATCCGTTCAAACTGCCTGTTTATTATAATGAAACGAACATGGCGATGTCCCAAGTTGGACTTCAGCTTGTCGATAATGCGGTTGACACGATCAGTAAAAAATCTGTGAAATACGAGCCTGTTGTTGTAACAGAGTCAAAAGGTGTAGAAGCACTGAACCTTCGTTACATCGATTTCCTTGTACCGGGAATCGTGGCGATGATGATCATGAGCAACAACATGAATGGTGTGGCAGGGCAGATTTCTTCATGGCGTGAGCGTGGAATCTTACGTCGTATGCAAGGAACAACACTTAAAGCTTCTACATTTATCGCGGCACAAATTACCGCTCGTTTTATGCTGAACGGTTTGCAAGCGATGATCGTATTAGCTGTCGCTTGGGCGGCGTTCGGCATTGAAGTGAGAGGTTCATGGTTAACTGTAATCGCGTTTGTAACCCTCGGGACGTTAGCCTTTATGGCAATCGGTTTTATCATCGCAGGTATTGCCAAGACGCCTGAGAGTGCTGGACCGATTGCTGGTTTTCTATCGTTTCCGATGCTGTTTTTAGGAGGCGTATTCTTCCCGATTCGAGATATGCCTGAGTTTTTACAGCCATTTGTCCAAATTTTACCCATCGCTCATTTAAGCCATGCTCTTCGTGAGACGATGAACGTTGGTGCTTCGTTCTTAGATCTCGGTATGGAAGCGCTGATTCTAGGAGGCTGGTTGATCGGAGCGTTTATCGTAGCGAGTTTCACGTTTAAGTGGGAATAGAATAAGCACGAAGAGGAGAATAAAATGAATACACAAAATTATAAAAATCATGCAAGGATGCACCCCGTCTATCATTATGTACTTTCTTTACTTGTGCTTGGAGGACTCGTAGCAAGCATTGTTTATCTGGTTAAAGCAGAAGATACGTTACTTGGCGTGATATTAATTCTGATGTCTCTCAGCCTGTTAGTGACGTTTGCTTTACTTCGCATGTACCCATTAAAAGCTCAAGATCGAGCAATCCGTGCAGAAGAGAACTTGCGCTATTATGTTTTAACAGGAAAGTTGTTGGATGGAAGACTTACTGCAGGGCAGATCGTAGCCCTTCGATTCGCACCAGATGAGGAGTTTCCACTTTTGGCAGAGAAGGCATTAGCTGAAAACATGAAACCGAAGGAAATTAAACAAGCGATTATGAATTGGAAAGCAGATCACTATAGAATTTAAATAAAAGACGCAGGGGTTGCACACTCTGCGTCTTTTTGTCTGATTTAATACTAATATTTGGGATTTTATTTCAATAAAAATTATTTAAGAATACAATTCTTCGTTTTAAATTAAAGGTAATTTTGTAGTATAAAAGGGAGAGGGAAATACACACGAAAAAATATTTCGGGACTTTAATCATGGTTATAAGGATTCAAAATTCGATAAAAAATAAGATAGTTATTGAAATATCGTGTAAAAATATGGTAGTAATTGGTTTGGGTAGAAAATATTCTGTTGCTCTAACATCACTCATACCAAGGGTTTTAGTAGTGATAAGTAAATAGTATCAAAAATTTACAAATTTATGGTTTCGTTATTTCCATAATAGGGCAAATATAGGTGTATTTATCCATTTCCACTTAGAAGCAACCGATCTTAAAGATCGTTGTTTATAAAATTTTAAATGATAAGGGAGAGAAGAAAATGTCAGGAATTATTCGCGTTACACCAGCAGAACTAGTAGATATGTCAGGTCGTTACTCCAATGAAAGTAGCCAAGTCGGGGAACAAGTTTCACGTCTGAATGCAATGATTAGCCAATTAGAAGGTATGTGGGAAGGGGAAGCAAGTAAAGCTTTCAGCCAACAATACGAAGCATTAAAGCCATCTTTCCTTCAAATGCAACAGTTACTAGAAGATATCTCAGCTCAACTTAACAACACATCTAGAGCTCTAGAAGACGCTGATAACCAAATCGCAAGCCAAATTAGAGGGTAAGCTTTTCAACTTTTGGTTTTTGTTTTATGGGGGCGCCTTCTTTATTAAAGGCGCTCTTCATTTTTTGAGGTGATAATTATGTACATCGAAGTTACCGTAGATTTAAAAAATTATACAGGGGAAGCGTTTGATCTTCGACTCTCAAACTTCCATACTGTAAAAAAAGTGATAGATATTGTTTGGCAAACAAAAGAAATTGACCTTCCGCCTAGAGACGGTTACTGGGTACGTGTGCCAAATAAAAATATTGTACTCTCCGGAAACCAAAAGCTGATAGAGAGTGGAATATTAACAGGTGATCGGTTTGAAATTCTTTGAGGGGGTCTAAGTAATGACCGAAAAAAACAAAACATATTTGGAACAAATCTTAGAATCCCAGATTAGTAGAGACGAGGATTCTATTACTTTTGCATTTCAAAAAGAAAAAATAAAACTAGATAACGTTATTGAAGTAGAACTGTTAAAAGAATTAGATTCAGATATTCAACGGTCCATTATCGTTGATGAGAACGAGCTTAAGATCACCATCCTCCCCAACTCTAATTACCGGTATTTTCCCGAATTAACAAGTCAAAATGATAGAAGTAAATGGATGTTTGCGTTTCAACTCACAAAAAAAGTAAAAGAACATACACTGAATCGTTTACATTTGGTGGTATGTCCCGAAAACATAGTATTTGATCAAAGTCTATCACCAGCTTTCCTACATTATGGAGTGAAAGAAAGTATTCCTCCTTACGAAGCAGAGCATGAAAGAGTTTGGAAAGAACTTAAAGCTACGATCGTTTTCTTAGTGGATGGTAAACATTCCTTTCATGATTACTTAAAGCTTCATGAAACCATTGAATTATCAACCACAGCTAAAGAGGCACTAGAAGTCGATGATTTAAATGGACTGTTACTTTTCATACAAAAAAAATTAAATGAAATAGATGAAAAAGATAAAATGATGCTAAATATTCCACAAAAGAAATGGAAGATTACACAATATGCATCAATAGGATTAATGATATGTTTCATCCCGGCTATTATATATACGGTTTATTCCCTTTTCTTTTTACAGCCTAGACAAGAAGCTTTTGTTAGCAGTAACGAACATTTTCTAGGTAAGGAATACAGTGAAGTCGTTGAAGTCATGTCCGATTATGATGTCGAGGATATGCCAAATGTGGTTCAATACCAGTTAGCTTCATCTTACATAATCAATGAATCACTTACTGAAGAGCAAAAGGAAAATATACAAAACACCGTTTCCTTACAATCGGAACCTCTCTATTTTCAATATTGGATACACATTGGAAGAGGGAATGCGAAGGAAGCGCTCGATATTGCACGTTCGTTAGAAGATAAAGATCTTATTATGTTCGCACTCATTAAATATCGTGAAGTATTGAAGTCTGATGATAAATTGAGCAGTGAAGAAAAACAGCAAAAAATTAAAGAAGTACAAGCTGAAATAGATGAGTATCTCGAAGAGCAAGAAGCAATTAAAGAAGAAGAAGAGAGACTTAAAGAAGAAGAGAGAAAAGCTGAAGAAGAAAAGCAAAAAGAACAAGAAGCAATGGAGCAAAAGGCTAAGGAAGAAGCAGCAGCTGCTGAAAAGGAGCAAAAGCCTGCAACACCACCGAAACCGACCAATGCGAATTAGAGGGGGTGAAGTATGAGCACACTATGGGTGTTTTTTAATAAGAGCTATCAGCAAATCAACATGGATAACGAATCTCTTAAATCTTTAACGATTGGTCCGAACATTTCAGATTCCATTACGGTTAGAAACTTTCCATTTAGCAAGGGTATTTTGACTATCAGTCGAGATAAGGAAAAGATAGAGGTTTACCAAGATGATAAAGTCCTGGGTCATGTTATGGAAGATAACTTATTCCAGATATCGGATGGAGATCAAACATTACGAATCTATCTTACAAATGATAGTGAGATTCAGCAGTCTTATTACATTGGCTTTGAAAAAGAGTACACGTTTTCTGCTACAGGCTCGGAGTCTGATCTCATGTACCAACCCCTAGAGAGCTTTAGTTCTGAACAAGTATCATTCGTTCTCATTAAAGCTAGAGACAGATGGATGATCTCACCTACTAAAGGGGAGCTTTATCTGAACGGTCATAAGATAAGTGGTCCCACAAAGTTTGAGGTAGGTGACCTTCTATTTTGGCCTTTCATGTCGATTAAATTATTGGATATAGACATAATTCAGGTCATTAGTAGGAAAGACTTTACAACAAAACTTCCTTCAGCCACAAAACCTGTTTCAGAAATGAGTAAGAAATATCCTAATTACCGAAGAACACCTCGCATGGTTTTTGATCTTCCAAACGATAAAGTGACACTGTCATTTCCATCACAAGAGGGTGAAAACCCAAATAGAGGTCTTTGGTTAATTATCATGCCTCCTCTTTTAATGATGATTGTTATGGGGATTGTTGCAATCATACAACCTAGAGGGATTTTTATTATCGTTTCAATGGTGATGTTTGCTACTACACTTGTTACTTCCTCGGTTCAGTATTTTAAAGAACGTGGGAACTTCAAGAAAAGGAAGATTAAACGCCAGAAAGTTTACAACTTGTACCTCGATAACAAGAGAAAAGAACTTGAAGAGTTAGCAGAAAAGCAGAGGAATGTGCTTCAGTATCATTTTCCATCGTTTGAACAGATGAAATATTACACAGAAGAAATATCTGATCGGATCTGGGAAAGAACACTTGAAAGCCATGATCTTCTTCAAATAAGAATTGGGTTAGGGAGTGTACCTTCAAGCTATACGTTATCTTTAAACAGTGGGGACATGGCGAACAGGGAGATTGATGACCTGCTAGAGCAATCACAAAAGATGGAAAAAGTATACCAAGAAGTTAAAAATGTTCCGATCACTGTTAATTTATCGAGTGGAGCAATGGGTCTTATTGGGAAAGAATCCGTAATGAAGAATGAACTTCATCAGCTCATTGGTCAATTGGCATTTTTCCATAGCTATCATGACGTAAGGGTAATTTTTATTTTTAATGAAAAAGACTACAGCCAGTGGGAATGGGTAAAATGGCTGCCGCATTTTCAACTGCCCAACTCGCATGCTAAAGGTCTAATCTATAATGAGCAGACGAGGGATCAACTATTGTCCTCAGTTTATGAATTGATTCGAGAAAGAGACTTAGATACGAACAGCCAAAAAGATAAGATTAGGTTTTCTCCTCATCTAGTTTTTATCATACTCGATCAACAGTTGCTCTCAGAACATGTATTGCTTGAATATTTAGAGGGAGAATACTCTCATTTAGGAATTTCGGTAGTATTTGCAGCAGAGACAAAAGAAAGTTTAACTGACAATATTCATACTCTTGTTCGTTATATAAATGAATCAGAAGGTGACATATTAATCGAGAATAAAAAAGCTGTACAAATACCTTTCAAACTCGATGCACATAAACAAGACGGAAATGAAAGATATGCAAGAACCTTAAGGACCTTGAATCACCTTGTTGGAATGACAAATTCAATTCCAAACAGTGTTTCATTTCTCGAGCTATTTGGGGCAAAAGAAGTTGTAAATCTGCCGATTCAGCACAATTGGACAACGAGAGAATCTTCTAAGTCACTTGCAGTACCAATAGGATTAAAGGGCAAGGAAGATCTTGTTGAACTCAATTTGCACGAAAAAGCTCATGGTCCACATGGTCTTTTAGCAGGAACGACAGGATCTGGTAAGAGTGAATTCTTACAAACTTACATCTTATCTCTAGCTGTTAATTTTCATCCTCATGAAGTTGCCTTTTTGTTAATTGATTATAAAGGTGGCGGAATGGCTCAACCTTTTAAGAATATGCCGCATCTGTTAGGTACAATCACTAATATTGAGGGAAGCCGTAACTTTACTGCAAGAGCACTTGCTTCAATTAAAAGTGAGTTAAAAAGACGGCAAAGATTATTTGACAAATATGAAGTCAATCACATTAATGAGTATACAAATCTTTATAAACGTGGTGAAACCAATGAACCTATGCCGCATCTGTTTTTGATCTCTGATGAATTTGCTGAATTGAAAAGTGAAGAACCGGAATTCATTAAAGAATTAGTCAGTGCTGCGAGGATTGGAAGAAGTTTAGGCGTCCATCTTATACTTGCCACACAAAAACCTGGAGGGGTTATTGACGATCAGATTTGGAGTAATGCTCGATTTAAAATAGCCTTAAAAGTTCAGGATGCCGCAGATAGTAGAGAGATTTTAAAAAATGCTGATGCTTCTTCCATAACAGTGACGGGTAGAGGGTACCTTCAGGTCGGTAATAATGAAGTTTACGAATTATTCCAATCGGCATGGAGTGGCGCACCATACTTGGAGGAAAACGTTGTTAGTGAAGATGAAGTCGCGCTTGTAACAGATTTAGGTCTGGTACCTTTATCCGGATTATCATCCGATTCAAAAAAGAAAAAGGATGCAGAAGCAGAAATAGATGTTATTGTTGATCGAATTGAAGAGCTGCAGAAGGAAATGGGAATTAAAAAGCTCAACAGTCCTTGGCTGCCTCCATTAAACAATCGTTTAATTCATAAAATAGAGTTTGAGGAAAAAGACTCTGATATTTATTTAGGTTTAGTAGACGAGCCTGAGAAACAGTCGCAAACTCCTTATGTATACAAATTAATGGATGATGGAAACATTGGAATTTTTGGTTCTTCGGGGTATGGTAAGTCGCATTCTGTTATGACAATTTTGTTATCTATGGCAACAAAGTTAAGTCCTGAGGAGTTACATTATTATCTGTTTGACTTTGGAAATGGAGCTCTTCTACCTTTAAAACAACTTCCTCATACGGCAGATTACTTCCTGATGGACGAAGAAAGAAAGATAGAAAAGTTCATGAGATTTTTAAAAGATGAAATAGCAGAACGCAAACAGCAATTTCAAAAAAGTGAAGTAAGCAGCATTAAAATGTATAACAAACTTCATGAACAAAAGTTACCCATCATCTTTTTAACGATTGATAACTTTGATTTAGTCAAAGAAGAGATGCCTGACTTAGAAATGCAGATGACTCAATTTGCACGTGATGGACAAGCGTTAGGGATTTATATGATCTTTACAGCTACAAGGATCAATTCGATTAGACAGTCTCTCATGAACAACTTAAAAACAAAAATCGTTCATTATTTAATGGATCATTCAGAATCGTATACTGTTCTCGGTAAGGTGCCTTTTTCATTAGAACCTATCCCTGGAAGAGCAATCATCAAGCGAGAAGAAGCATATTTCTCACAAGTTTATCTGCCCACTCGTGGCGATGACGATTATGAATTATTAGAAAACATGAAACAAGATATTTTAGGGCTTGTTGAAAAGTACCAAGATAATGCTGGTCCAGAACCAATACCAATGCTGCCTTCTGAACTAACGATGGTGAATTTCACCCAATTTACAAAAGGAAATCAAAGACCAGGTATATTACCAATTGGGCTTGATGAAGAATTTGTTCAGCCAGTCTATATGAACTTCCTTAAGAACAAGCATTGTTTAATTGTTGGACAAACGCAAAAAGGAAAAACAAATGCTTTAAGAGTTATGCTAAATACCATATTGCTGCAAGATACAGAAACGATAGGTATGTTTGATTCAGTGGATCGTGGACTTTCCAATTATGTTGGAGAGGAAAAAGTCGTGTATCTCGAAACGAAAGAACATATTTCAGCGTGGCTAGATCAAACAGAAGAATTACTCAAGCAAAGAGAGAGGGAATATGTAGAAGCTTTGTCCAAAGGCACAACATTGAATCAATCTTTTACCCCTTTATACTTTGTAGTTGATGGGTACTCAAGGTTCCTTCAATCTACAGATAGTCTGCTTCAAGATCGATTATCTAAGTACATGAAAAATTACAGTCATCTTGGATTTAATGTTATTGTCTCAGGAAACAACAACGAAATCACAAAAGGTTTTGACATGTTCACGAATGAGATTAAGCAAATACGTCAAGCACTTGTTTTGATGAAAAAATCGGAACAAAGCCTGTTTACCTTACCGTATAACAGGAAAGAAGAAGATGTTCATGCAGGGTACGGTTATTACGTAGAAAATGGAAAAGAAACAAAAATTCAAATTCCTCTAAGTGTCATCGAAAGGAAGATATACACATGATGAACTCATGGAAATATAGGATAAAGATGCTTTTGGCTGTGGCTATTATTCTAGTATTCCCCCAACTGTTTATGAACTTTTTGGGAGAGAATCCTATGGAAGTAAAAGCTAACGGTACCCGTTCCATAGCAATTGTAAATGAAGATCTCGGTTCAGAAGAAGAGGAGAATCAATTACAGTTAGGCAGGGAAGTTCCAGCTATTCTAAAAGATGGATCCGACTATAAGTATACAGTTATCAGCAGAAGTGCAGCAGATAGCGGTCTTAAAAACAAGAAGTATGATGCTGTTGTTTATATTCCATCGAACTTTACTTCTAATGTTATGACATATGATGAAAAGCAGCCAACTAAAGCTGATTTTCAATACACAGTTCAATCGCAGTTAACGGCTGTGAATAAAGAAAAAATATTACGTGAATTGGATTATGCGGGTAATCGTTTAAATAAACAAATGACATCACTTTATTGGAACTATGTCTCTCAAGATATGAAAAAGGTTAGAACAGAGTTTGACCGTATATTAGAAAAAGAGATTGAGTTCCAAACAACTATGATTAGTTTTTATCAGCCTAGTTCTGGGGAACTTGCCGGAGAACTGCAAAGGCAAAAAGATATGCTCGTTCAGCTTCAATCAAGTATGAAGCAAGCAGACGATTCTTCTGCACAAGGAAGTAATAATTTAAAGCAATTTGAGCAGAATTTAACGTCTTTTGTTACCTATGTGGAACAGTATAAAAACTATCAATCTGAGCAGCAGCTTCTATTAGGAGAAGCTCAGCAAACAAATCTACAATCTATTCAGGCCGGTAAGGAAAGTTTAGTAAATAAACAAGCTGAAACCAACCAGTACTTCCGTGAACAAGGTGATTATTTTGTATCGAGTATGAATTCTATGAACGATTTACTGGAAGGAAATAATCAGTCTATTGCTAGTCTGAACGACGAAAGAATGAAACAAGTTGAACGACAAATAACGGATATGAAGGTCCTCCACAACGATTTATTAGATGCCTTTATCCTTCAGCAGAAACAATCAACGCTAGCTACGTTAGAAGAGAAGATAAAAGCAACTCGTGGTCAAGTAGGTGGAGGTAATCCTGGTGGTGGTGGACAACCTGGAACACCTGGAACTCCTGGTCAGCCGAATCCAACAGATTTTACTGAAGAATTAGGCGAATTACAATCAATTAGCCAAAAAACTTCAGAAATCATTGAGATGTTAAAGCTTGTCCCGGATCCTAAACCAGAAAATGTTGATAAAGCAATAATTGAATTAACGAACTTAAATAACCGGGTTATTGCTGTCAAAGGAAAGATTGAGTCAAAATCCAATCAATCTGGTTGGAAGCAGGAGTATGATAAGTTAAAAGTTGCTTACGATCAACTTCTTTATAACTATCAGAATGTGATTAACACAAGCACTTTGAATGATGAGTTTTTCAATCTATATAAACAAATCAACAAAAAAGAACAAGAAATTTTAGATTTAAACGATAGTCTTGCAGGTCTGTTTAGTACCCCTCTTACGATTAACTCTTTCGATGGTACCCTTGCGTATTATGCTTTACTTTCTGAGTATCACACGACCTTAGTGGGGGCTGAGAATGATAATAAGGAAACTGTACTAGCTAATGAAGATTTTAATAAGAGAGTAGAACAGACTCTGGGTGTAAATGGAGAAGAACAAGAGAAATGGGATGCTGTAAATGGTTCATTCCCAACTACACAAGAGGAGATGGAAGGATTAGGAAATTCGTTTTCTCAGTTTAAAGAGAATTATCAACTTACATTAGAAGACCAACAGCAAGCATTAATGAGTGACATCGGTTCAATTGAAGAAAGTGCAAATACTGTATTAGTAAAGTTACAAGAGATGCAAATGAGTGAACCTGAACAAGCTGGGGAAGGTTCTTTGTTAGTAACAAATCAGCAAAGCATCAGTCAAGAGATTAGTATGATTGATACTTTAATGGACTCTTTGAGTGAAAGACAAACATCAGTCGTAAATTATACAGGTGATCTACAAACAAAAGTAAGCAGTGTACAGAACGATGCAAGTGTCTTAAATGAGAAATGGACAACAAATGTAGAATCTACCAAGTTAGTAAGAGATGACGTATTTGATGTACTCGGTAATACTTACTTAGATGGGCAAAGTAATGGGTATGTATATGATTACTTAGCTAATCCATTAAAAGTTTCGGGTGATAATCCACAGGTAGATTCACAAGCAGTTAAAGCTGTACCGCCAGTGGCAATTCTTATCGTCATTTTAATCAGTAGTTTACTAATAGGCTATTTCAGTTACTATTTTAGCCCGCTTCCGTTTTTAGTGAAAAATTCAGTTTTCGGGTTGTTGAACTTGATCGTAGGTCTTGTTATTAGTTTGTTTGGGTTAGAGATCTACTCATTATCAAATACAAATTCGATTCAGTTTTCTGTTTTCACAATACTATTACTTACAGCTGCATCAACCTTAGTACGCTCAGCGTTTAATGTTGGTCAATTTATCGGATGGATTGCTAGTGTAGGTCTAATCTTATTCTTTGTTAGCCCATTACTTGCTCTAGCAGCACCTAACTTCCAATATGAAGATCCAATGTCTGCTGTATATCTGTCCATACAATATGGTGCGGATAATGATTATTTGATAGGCTGTTTCTTCTTAGTTGGATTAATTGTCGTATTGTCGTTAATTCCATATGCCGTTCAATTATGGAAGAAACCATCTAAGAAAACAAATACGGATCAGGCGCATGAAGCTTATTAAAAAGATTTTATCGGCCATGATACTTTTTCTTATATGCATTGGACCAGAAACAGTATTTGCAGGTGCAAGCATTAGAGAATTAGCGCCGAATTTATATGAAGAAAATCAGATAAAAGAGAGTACAGAATATCTTCAAGAGGAATCACTGTCTGGAAAGAAAAAGCGGCTTCCGGAAGAGCAGAAGGATTTAACATTTACGAAGACAGCCGATAACCAATTGGAAAATTTACAAGATGACTTGTTTGATCAATCTGTGAAGGTGAATAACAGTACTGCCTCAAAAGCTAAAACGATGGGACTTTTCGCTGCTGGAAGGGAAGAGACACTAGCAGCTGCAGATGATGAAGTGCAGAAGAGTAATACATCAGGATTTTCAGTATCAGTAATTTATTCAGCATTAATCATTTTAGGAGTTGCGGTTTTATTAGCACTACTCATCCCTGGTATGAGAAAAAACAAATCAACAATAAACAGTCATTCTTAACAAAAAAGCTAGTTCTTACGAGGTGAATATCACCTTCTAAGAGCTAGCTTTCTTTCTATCTAAACCGTCTTCCTCTCAATCAATCGGACCTGAACCTCTTCATGTGATATTTCCTGACCGTTCAATGCTTGTTGAAAAAGTTTTTTGCCAACTGCTACAAACGGGATTTCAAGTGTTGTAATATGCATAACTTTTGAGATGGGCTGATTATCAAAGCTCATGATTGCGAGGTCATCAGGTACAAATAGGCCTGTTTCTCTGCAACCTGTTAAGATTCCTGCAGCTACCTGATCACTCGTGACAAGTAGAGCGGTCGGACGATTTTTCAAGTCCAATAGGTGCTCTGCTACGTTAACACCATCTTCAACATCAAAACAATTTGTGAAGATGTAATTTGGTTCATAACTTAAGGCCTTGCTTTTTAAGAAATCTTTATAAGCAGCATCTCTCTGGCTGCTGTTAGTACCTGTCTGCCTTCCGATCGTATAGCCGATCTGTTGATGCCCTTTTTTGTATAAATAATGGAGAGCCATGGTAAATGTTTTATAATGATCAATAAATGTAGAGGAAATCTTATTGTTTCTTGAATCTTCACAAAGGACGATAGGTCCATACACGCTGTAACTTTCAATGACGTCCCATGCACAGATCCTCGAACAGATAATCAGTGCATCGATCTGTTTGTCTTCAAGCATCCTCAAAGCTTCCATTTCTTTTGTTTCTTCATAGTTCGTTTGAATAAGAGCAAGCTTATAATTATGATCTAATGCGGCATTCGCGATTCCTTCAATCAATAAACCAAAGTAAGGGTGGTTAGAGAACGGAACAACTACACCGATTAATTGGGTTTTTCCTTTGCTCAAATGAACGGCGTTCATGTTACGGTGATAGTTAAATTTTTTCATTGCAGATTTAACAGCTGTTACTTTTTCCTCGCTAACATATGGATGATTATTGATTACACGGGAGACTGTCGTAACAGAAACACCAGCCAACTTTGCGATATCTCTAATATTGGTCAAGCCCTCACCTTTTTTCTTCAAAAGTTTTTCTTGCTCTGAAACGCGTTTCATACCATACCCTTTGCATATAAACAAAAGGAGGTATGCCTTGTGGTGATTTTAACCGGCATCGTCAGTCTTATTTTCATGTGCGTCTCTATCCTATACCTATCTTCGTTTACCATTTCACTTCATGAAAAAAGTGTGCTCCCCAAAAAGAAACAGGATAATAAGGATCACTTTCGTTATTTATTTGATGTGTATGGTGACTAACTTATGAACTTATTGTAGTAACATCTGTAAACTTGTTCAACTCCATTGCCGAACTCAGTCTCAATCAGTTAAACTGTAAAAATATTAACGCTCTACTTTTGGGTAGAATGATGGTAAGTAATAAATTGGAGAGTATGCTTAATGGAAATGGAGAAACAAGAAACCTACGATATCATGGCAGTATGTCTTTTGGCAGGCAAAATTATGTTGCAAAGTGGAGCGGAGACGTACCGTGTGGAAGATACGATGATGCGTATCGCTTCTTCATTTGGTGCTTATCAGTCACACCCTTATGTAACACCGACGGGCATTCTTTTTTCTGTAGAAGGTAACGAGCCAACGAAGACAAAGTTGATTCGGATCGTCGAAAGAACAACAGATCTAGAAAAGGTCGCTCAAGTGAATGGTATATCACGAAGAATCAGTGCTGGTGAATTTACGATTGAAGAAGCATATAAAGAGTTAAAAAAGATTGGTGAATCAGGTTCTCCGTATTCTTTATGGATTCATGTTTTAGCAGCAGCCGTATCTTCAGGTTGTTTCTTGATCATGTTTCAAGGTGAATGGAGAGATTTTTTTCCTGCTTTTATTACAGGTGGCTTAGGGTTCTTGTCGCTTCTGTATTTTCACCAGCTTGTCCCGATAAAATTTTTCTCAGAGTTTTCTGCCTCTCTGTTAATTGGATTACAAGCTCTCTTCTTTGTCTCGACAGGGATAGGCGGCGAGTTGGACAAGATTATTATTGGATCAGTGATGCCTTTAGTACCTGGATTGCTCATTACGAATGCGGTTCGTGATTTAATGGCAGGACACCTTATTTCTGGCCTGGCTAAAGGTGCAGATGCTTTTTTAACAGCATTTGCGATAGGTGCAGGAATCGCTGTAATCTTTTCATTTTTTTAAGAAGGAGCGTTCAAGATGACAATTGTTGAACAGATCATTACAAGTTTTATAGCATCAGCAGCGTTTGTTATCATTTTTAATGGTCCAAAACGCTCCCTTTTTCACTGTGGTCTAGTAGGAATGATCGGTTGGATCTTTTATTTTTTATTAGAAACCAATGGTGTAGATATGGTATTAGCAACAGTTATCGCGTCGTTTACGATCGCAATCGCTTCGCAATACTTTGCCAAAAAGTATAAGACACCCGTTATTATCTATAGTGTAGCTGGGATCATTCCCTTAGTACCTGGTGGCATTGCATACAATGCAATGAGAAGCTTCGTCGAGAATGATTACAATCTTGCCATTAATCTAGCTGCTAAAGCCTTTATGATTTCAGGGTCTATTGCGATCGGTCTTGTTTTCTCTGAAGTCATCAACCAGATTATTCGAAAATCAAAGCTTAAGACGATTGTAAACAAAACGCACTAGATTATAGATAGCTTTTAAACCATCTGGTCATCAGGTGGTTTTTTTATGCAAAGCTTTTCATACTTATATTCTACTATTTTTCTCGGGAATTTCGAGATTCAACTAGGAACTGTACACGACAAAAGATACAAATGTCCATACTGGAAAGAATTTTATCTTGTTTTCTTACCATGACTAACTTCATAATAAGGAAAATCGTATACAGTATTGGCGTTTCTAGTCACAATTTGTAATCATATATGATTTATCTTATAATTACAAATAGAGAAAATTTTCAGTCAAATACAAGGGGGTAAAGTTTTGAACAGCTTTGAAACGTTTGTAGGAGATGCAGTGGCGATTCTTTGGAGTCAGCCGATGATTTATTTTTGTTTAGGTGTAGGGCTATTATTTTCAATTTTAACGAGATTTTTGCAAGTTCGTCATTTTAAAGAAATGATCAAACTGATGATGGAAGGAAAAAGTTCTAAAGCAGGGGTTTCTTCTTTCCAAGCTTTGGCGATTGCTTTATCTGGACGTGTAGGAACAGGTAACATTGCAGGAACGGCAACAGCGATCGGCTTTGGTGGCCCTGGTGCGGTTTTCTGGATGTGGATGATTGCGTTTATCGGCGCTTCGAGTGCGTTTGTTGAATCAGCACTTGCGCAAGTTTATAAAGTAAAACAGGACGGGGAATATCGTGGTGGTCCTGCTTATTATATTGAAAAAGGGATAGGTTGGAAGTGGTACGGAATTATTTTTGCTTTTTCTGCTTTAGCAGCAATGTCATTACTCATGCCAGGTGTGCAGTCCAACTCCATTGCAGAAGGACTTGATAATGCTTTTAACATCAATCCGTCCATAACGGGTATTTTCTTAGTTGTCATTTTAGCCGCTATCATTTTTGGTGGTGTTAAAAGGATTGCCAATGTAGCGCAGTATGTTGTTCCATTTATGGCAATTGGTTATGTGCTTGTTTCACTTATCATCGTTGCTTTTCATATTCCTCAGATTCCTGAAGTCCTTTCTTTAATTTTCAGAAGCGCGTTCTCTTTTGATTCAGCATTTGGAGGAATTGTTGGTTCTGCGATCATGTGGGGAGTTAAGCGTGGAATCTATTCGAACGAAGCGGGTCAGGGTACTGGGGCTCACCCAGCTGCGGCTGCGGAAGTATCGCATCCTGCTAAACAAGGACTTGTACAAGCTTTCTCGGTATATATCGATACATGGCTTGTATGTACGGCAACCGCGTTTATGATTCTTTTTACAGGCATGTATAATGTTCAAAATGAAGCAGACAAGTCGTTTATCGTTGAGAACATTCCTAACGTAGAAGCAGGTACTGCTTTTACACAAGAGGCTATTGAATCTGTTCTACCTGGATTCGGTTCAGGTTTTGTAGCAGTTTCCCTATTTTTCTTTGCATTTACTACGATTATGGCGTACTACTATATTGCCGAAACGAATATTGCATACCTCATGAGAGGGCGTAATAGCAGAATACCGATGTTCTTGCTTAAAATTGTTTTGTTGGGAACGACGTATTATGGAGCGATAAAAACAGCCGATATAGCTTGGGCGCTAGGAGATCTTGGACTAGGAATCATGGTTTGGCTGAACTTGATTGCGATACTCATACTAGCAAAGCCAGCTCTTCGTGTGTTAAAAGATTACGAGGAGCAAAAGAAAGCTGGGCTTGATCCTGTGTTCGATTCGACCAAACTTGGTATAAAGAATGCTGAGTATTGGGAAGGCGGGTATAAAGAAGCACAAGGTAATAATGAAGAGAAAGTATCATAATAATTGATTTTGAACAGGCTGTTTGTAGCAGCCTGTTTTTTTTATGTGGTTTAAATAGGGAGCTTTACAGGAATTCTTATTAAAAAGATGTTTTCGTGTTCATTGATGTTTTTATGAAAGTAGTTCATTTCCGTTCCGAGTGCTCGCTTTCCACGGGGCAGGCGGTGAGCCACATTTATACGTTTCACTCTTAAGTGTCTCACCTGGCTAGTTACAGTGGCTAGCCCCTCGAGGTCAAAAGTTTAACGGTCAATAAGGCAAAGTGCGCCTTACTAGCCCATTCAACTTTTGCTTGTCGGGGCTGAACGAGCCACTTCCACTTTGAAGACTGCCCGCCTGTCCCGCAGGAGTCTCGCACCTTCCACTCCAATAAACTTCAAGGGAGTCAATGAGCTGAAGGAAAAATCTTTTATAAAAGTACGTAACAAGTCTTTACTTATTCTTTGTTGCCTTTGAAAGTAAGTGATTTCCATGTTTCGTTACACTTTCTTCCAAGGAGAGTCATTCAAGGCCGACACCAAATTAGCTGTTGTATGGGTACGTAATCTAAGCTAATAACGTAGTCATAAACAATAAGATTAACGAGTTATTATGAATGAAAAAAATACAAAACAAGAGTGGAGGCAGACCTTTGATTGAACTACTTAAAAAAGGAAATAAATCGTCCGGCATTGCCGCATTAGGAAACACAGTACTTGCTATTGCTAAAGGAATTGCTGCTGCAGTCAGCGGAAGTGGTGCTATGTTTGCGACAACTCTGCATTCAGCTGCAGATGCACTAAACCAGGCTTTTGTATTTTTCGGAAGTGCTCTTTCTGAGAAAGAACCGACTAAACGATTTCCGGCAGGATTTGGCCGCGTTGTGAATTTGTTTGTTCTAGTAGCTGTAATCGTAGTTTCTATCATGGCTTATGAAACGATATTAAAAGGGTGGAAACTTATACAAGATCCACAATCTTCAACGAATCTTTTATTAAATATATCAATTATGATACTAGCGATCTTAGTTGATGGCTTCATCCTCATTAAAGCGATGAAGGAGATTGTCCACGAGACAAGAAGTGATGCAAAAGGATTCGGGATCGTAAAGGAGTCTTTTAAGAATGTTGCTTTAGCTGCACCACCAACACGCCTAGTCTTTTACGAAGACTTAATCGCGACTTCTGGGGCTTTGTTAGCCCTGATATCTATTGTATTAGCCGACCTAACCGGAGCGTATATATTAGATGGTATCGGTACGTTATTGATCGGAATTCTTCTGGTCGTTGTAGCATTTAAGTTAGGAATTGAAAACACGCGAGGACTGATTGGAGTGGCAGCACCAAAAGTAGTTGAAGACCGTATTGCGAATACAATTCTTTCAGACCAGGATGTCGTGGATATTAAAGAACTTCGAATTTTGCAAGAAGGCAGAAGGTATCATGTAGAAAGTTATATTGAACTTAAAGAAGGATTTACACTGGCTGATGCTGATGATATTAAATATCGTGTGAGGGATAAGCTTTTAGAAGATACCGACATTGGCGATGTTACGATGGGGATTTTAGAAACTGACCATGTAAAAACGTGGCCAAAGAAAGCAGAAATTGAAGTGAACGGAAAAGAAGATAAGTCAGAGAAGACCCGCTGATCAATTAGGCGGGTTTTCTTTTTACTAAAAATAGGATAAGAAGTCGAAATAGTTAAATATTTTTAAGAAAAAGGATAAAATACTAATAGATGGTTAAGTTTGTTAAACATCGGTGACGTTCGGGGGATAAATTATGTGGAAAGTATTTTCGTATTTAAAAGCATACCGTGTCGCAATCGGAGTTGCTTTATTTTTAACGTTAACTGAACTTGGAGTTGAACTTCTGCAACCATTGATCATGGCTAAGATTATAGATGACGGTATATTGAAAAGCGACTTAAGTGTTGTAAAGTACTGGGGAGCTGTCATGTTTGGGCTAGCTCTCGTCGCATTTGCTGCAGGTATTGCGAATTCATTTTTCTCGGCACATGTTAGTCAGAACTATGGTTTTGATATTAGACGGCGTGTATTTGAGAAGGTACAGTCTTTTTCATTTGTAAATTTCAATAAGTTTCCGGCTTCTTCATTAATAACACGAATGACGAATGATGTAACGCAACTTCAGAATACGGTATTTATGAGTTTGAGGATCATGCTTCGAGCACCACTATTACTAGCCGGTGGTGTGATCATGTCTTTAATCGTGAACTGGAAACTGGCTTTAGTGCTAGTCGTGATATTACCGTTCTTGTTATTTTTCTTAAAATGGGTTCTCCAAACGGCTGGCAGTATGTTTAGAGATGTGCAGGATAAGCTGGATGGTGTGAATCGTGTGATGCGTGAAAATCTAATGGGAATGCGACTGATTAAAGCGTTCTTACGCAGAGATTTTGAGAAGAATCGCTTTGAACAAGCGAGCGGCGAGTTGAAGGAAAAAACAGTCTCTTCTCTTCGTTTGATCGAAGTATCAATTCCTGTCTTATTGTTTGTCATGAATGTAGCAATTCTGTTCATCCTTTGGTTCGGAAGCAGACAGGTGAGTATGGAATCTATTGAGGTAGGAGAAGTGGTAGCGATCGTAAACTATTCATTCCGTATTTCCTCTGTTCTTACGATTATCTCCTTTATCATTATGGCTTTCTCTCGTGCAAAAGCATCTGCACAGCGAATAGGAGAAGTACTTGATACAGAGATAGATTTAAGTGAATCTGAAGATACTGATCAGTCATTGACAGTTGGACGAGGAGCAGTAGAATTTAGGAATGTCTCCTTTCAATATCCAGAAAGTGATGTTCCGGTTCTCAGAAATCTTTCTTTTTCTGTACAACCAGGCGAGACATTAGCGATTCTTGGTTCAACAGGTTCTGGTAAGACCTCGCTCTTTCAACTCGTACCTAGACTATATGATGTAACAGAAGGTGAAGTACTTGTTGATGGGAAAAATGTAATGAACTATCCAATTGAAACTCTTCGAAAAGGGATTGGTGTGGTTCCTCAAGAAGCCGTTCTTTTTACCGGATCAATCTCAGAGAATATAGGCTGGGGTAAAGAGGGAGCCACTACTGATGAGATCATATCTGCAGCTGTTGATGCACAAATTCATGAGACTGTGGAAAAATTACCGAACCAATATGATACCCGAGTGGGTCAGCGGGGTGTCAACCTCTCTGGAGGACAGAAGCAGCGTTTGTCTATTGCAAGAGCACTCGTTCGTAAACCAAGAATACTCATGCTCGATGATAGTACGAGTGCATTGGATTTAAAAACAGAAGCAAAGTTATTAAAAGCGTTAAGGACGTATTCTTGCACAACGTTTATTATTACGCAAAAAATCAGTACTGCGATGGAAGCAGATCATATATTACTTTTAGACGATGGAGCTGTTGAGGCGTGGGGTACACACGAAGAACTGTTGAATACCTCACCTTTATATGTAAAGATCGTTCAATCACAGTTCGGGGAGGAGGACTTTCAGCATGTCAAAGGATTCAAACAGACCTCATCCACATAACCATTTATTCGGGAAAAAAGTAAAACCAAAAAATTGGGCTAGTACCATTAAACGAATCGGAAGCTACTTTTCTGATCAAAAAATACTTCTTAGTCTAGTATTGCTCATGGTCATCATAAGCTCAGCATTAAGTTTGCTTGGTCCTTTTTTAATCGGTATGGCTATAGATTCGTATATTGTGAAAGAAAATATAGAAGGGCTAAACAAACTTTTATTCGGTCTTATCTTTGTTTTTGTAGGTCAATCACTTTCTACTTGGCTGCAAAACTATTGGATGATCGGAATCGCACAAGATACCGTGCTAAAAATGAGAAACGATCTGTTTAACCAGTTTCATCGATTATCCATTTCCTTTTTTGATAAACGGCAACATGGGGAACTGATGAGCCGTGTGACGAATGATATAGAAAACGTCAGTTCCACGTTGAACAGTTCGTTTATTCAAGTGTTCTCAAGCATACTCACCCTCGTTGGAACAGTGGGGGTCATGATCTATTTAAGTCCGATACTGACGTTGATCTCTTTATCAATCGTGCCACTAATGTTCTTTGGGTTAAAGTGGATTACGAAAAGAACAGGTGCGCGGTTTAAAGAGCAGCAAAGAAACCTGGGTGAGATCAACGGATATATCGAAGAGATCACTTCTGGTCAGCGCATCGTAAAATCGTTTTCGCAGGAAAAGAGAGTAATGGAAGAATTTATGGCTAAGAATGAGCGGTTGAGAGAGTCTGGTTATTGGGCGCAGACCTTCTCGGGCTTTATACCGAAATTGATGAACGTGCTCAACAATGGAAGCTTTGCATTAATAGCAGGAATCGGTGGTGTGCTAGCTCTACAGGGAAAAGTATCAATAGGTGTGATCGTTATATTCGTTGAGTATTCTAGACAATTCACGAGACCACTCAATGATTTAGCCAACCAATTTAATACGTTACTTTCTGCCGTTGCTGGGGCAGAGAGAGTCTTTGAAATCCTTGATGAATCACAAGAAGAGATGGACGAAACAGGTGCTAATGAACTGGCTGCTGTAAAAGGTAATGTAGTGTTCCAAGATGTTTCTTTCTCTTATGAAAAGGATGAGAAAACCGTTAGCGGTTTAAACTTTTCTGTAAAAGAAGGAGAGACGGTAGCGTTAGTAGGACCGACTGGTGCAGGAAAAACAACGATTGTGAATCTGCTTTCAAGATTTTACGAGAGTGATAGTGGCCAGATTTTAATCGATGGACATGATATTAAAAAAGTGAAAAGAAGCTCGCTCCGTAGTCACATGGGGTTTGTACTTCAAGATTCGTTTTTGTTTGAAGGAACCATCCTTGAAAATATTCGGTATGGACGTTTAAATGCGACGGATGAAGAAGTAATGAATGCTGCAAAATTAGCGAACGCTCATTCTTTCGTTCAGAAGCTGCCTAAAGGTTATAAAACGATACTTAACCAAGAGGGAAGCGGCATCAGTCAGGGACAGAAACAGCTTCTATCTATCGCAAGAGCAATCTTAGCTGATCCCTCTCTACTAATTCTAGATGAAGCAACAAGTTCCATCGATACGATTACCGAGATGAAGATACAAGAAGCTCTGCAGCGTCTTATGCAGGGAAGAACGAGTTTTGTAATTGCCCATCGATTAAACACGATTCAACAGGCTGATCAAATTTTAGTCCTTCACGATGGTGGTATCCTTGAAAAAGGGACACATGATGAATTACTCAAGAACAAGAAATTCTATCATTCTCTCTATCATAGTCAGTTAAAGCAAGATGCTTAATCAAAGTATAAGGTTCGGAAATGAGGCTTTAGTCATAATAAAAGGGCGGTTCTTGAAGGAATTGCCCTTTTTTTGTCGTATTGATAGAACATAAGACACTCGGACTAAGGAGTATAGAATGATTGTTGAGAAGCTGCTTTTACATGTTTTAATTGTTCTAGCACCCGTATTGAGCTATAGCTTTTTGTTCGAACATCGAAAAATAGGCAGATCACCATATTTCTTAGGCTTATTATATGGATCTGCTGCATCGCTCTGCATGTATTTTGCCTATTACGATTCATCACTGTACTGGGATTTAAGGTATGTTCCGGTCGTCTTGTCTATTTTTTATGGTGGTCCGATCTCTGGAATCATAACGATTGCTGCTCTTATGCTGACTAGAACAGCTATGGGTGGCGAAACCCTGTTCTTAGCGTATATCGTAGCAGTAATTTCATGTGCAGTCCCTTTTTTTATCTATAAATACTTCTGGAAATCCAATCCGAAAAAAAGGATTCAACTTTCAATTATCATAGGGTCTTGGCCCGCGCTTGTTCAGTTAATCATCCTATTAATCTATCTGTATTTTAATCAGGATTTTTTAGTTTTTGATCAGAAACTATTTCTATACATAGGCGTGTTTGGAACCATTCAAATCTTGGCTGTTGTTTTCGCAGCTGTCTTAAATGAATCTGTCATTGAAAGAAACTTGATGAAGGATGAGATCCGGCGTTCTGAGAAGCAGCATACGCTCGGAGAACTTGCAGCATCTATCGCACATGAAGTTCGTAATCCTCTAACCGTTGTAAAAGGATTTCTTCAGTTGATGGAGGGGGAAGACGAGCGGCACAAGCACTACTATCCACTTATCCTAAGCGAATTAGGCAGAGCTGAAAACATTATCAGCGATTACTTGAATTTTGCTAAACCTGAATTTAAAAAGATTGAAACATTTCCTCTTCCCTTATTAGTCATGGAATTAAGTATTCTATTAAATCCTTATGCTTTAAAAGAAGGAATTTCGCTCACACACACAATTGAATCAGATGCTGTTCTAACAACGGACCGCAATCAGTTAAAACAAGCACTTATAAATATTTTGAAAAATGCAGTAGAGGCAACGCCAAAAGAAGGGCGTGTGAGTATTAAACTAATGGAAGAGGATGAGACTGTAAAGATTATTGTGAGAGATACGGGTAAAGGAATGACAAAAGAACAGCTTGCACGTGTGGGTTCTCTATTCTTTTCTACAAAAGAGCAAGGTACAGGTTTAGGAACGATGGTTTCCACGCGTATTATTGAATCAATGGGAGGAAAAGTGGATTATACGAGTAAGATAGGTAAAGGTACGAAAGTCAGTGTAACGCTGCCTCTCACTCACCTTCTTAGTAGAGAACCGGTTTAAAAACCGTAAAAAGGGGGAAAATGCTGAGAAGAGGTGAAGCAGCATGGAGGAACTCTTTAAGTTTTTTGGAGGCTTTTTGAATGTCAGCTTATTATTAGTTGTCATTATTGTCATATTAATCGTGCGCCAAGCTAGAAAGAAAAAGCCAAAAAATGAAGAAGAAGACTATCTTAATCACAAAGAAAAACATTCAAAAGAATGATGTTAAGGAAGCCTGTAGAACCTACAGGCTTTTTTGGTAATTTGTCGTAATTTATGTTTTATGTTTAAAGTTTATTTTATTTAAACGTTTGAGAAGGTTTTCTATTTTTTTCGTCGAAGTTACATACATACCATATGTGAAGAAGCACACATCAATGAACTGATTTTTGAGTGTGCTTTTTTATATCTTTTAAATTTGCCAATTCTAGAACACACATCGTATAATTTTTGTATAATATTTTGTATATAGTTTGTAAAAGTAGAAGGAAGGTATGCATGTATGAAATCTGTAGCTGTAATTGGTGCGGGTCCTGGTGGTCTGACTGCAGGAATGCTATTAGCCAGTAAGGGATATCAAGTGACAGTATACGAAAAACAACCGTTTATCGGTGGGCGTACTTCTGCTTTTCATCAAGATGGTTATACATTTGATAGAGGTCCAACCTTTTTAAATATGCCTCACATCTTGGAAGAAATGTTTCAGCTTGCAGATCGACGCTTAGAAGATTATATAGAGCTGAAAAGACTCGAACCGATGTATCAGCTTAAATTTAAAGATGCAACGATTGATTCTACAACAGATCAATCTACCATGTATAACAATATTGAAGAGGTCTTTCCAGGCAATGGTGAAGGCTATCGACGTTTTATGAAGAAAGAAAAAGAGAAGTTTGAAGCACTCATGCCTATCTTACAAAATAAGCATGACTCTTTGTTGGATTATTTGCAGCTTAAATTTATAAAAGCACTGCCAAAGCTTACGATTACCGATTCTTTGCACGATCAACTTTCCAAGTACTTCTCAGATGAAAGATTGCGGCTTGCGTTCACATTTCAAGCAAAATATTTAGGTATGTCACCTTGGGAATGTCCGGGGGCATTTACGATTCTTTCGTATATGGAACACGCATACGGGGTCTATCATCCTGTAGGTGGTGTGAACAAAATTACAGAAGCAATGGTTAAAGTGATTAAAGAATACGGTGGTGAAGTAGTCACTTCATCAGGTGTGAAAGAGCTCATCATAGAAAAAGGCAGAGTGAAAGGACTCCACCTTGATTCAGGTGAAAAAGTGTTTGCGGATGAAGTAGTTGTTAATGCGGACTTTGCTCATGCGATGGAAAAGTTGATGCCTCAAGGATCTACAAAAAAATATACGAGCGATAAATTAACGAAAAAGAGCTATTCATGCTCTGCGTTTATGCTTTACGTGGGTGTAGATAAGAAATACGACCTTCCGCATCATACGATCGTTTTTTCTGAAGATTATCGTAAGAATGTTGAAGAAATCACGAAGAAGAAGATATTGTCTCAAGATCCTTCCATCTATATTCATAATCCTTCTGTAACAGATCCAACTCTTGCGCCTGAAGGGAAGTCAGCGCTTTACATTTTAGCCCCTGTTCCTAACAATTTTAGCTTGATTGACTGGGAACAACATAAGCATGAATTTAAAAAGCTTGTTCTAGAGCAGCTTCAAGAACGAACGGATTTTAAAGACTTGGAACAGCACATTGAAACAGAGTATATGTTTACACCGCTTGATTGGGAAAACAAACTCTCCGTGTATAAGGGGGCGACGTTTAACCTTGGCCATCAATTAACTCAGATGATGTACTTCAGGCCGCATAATAAACAAAAAGAAATTGAAGGCTTATGGCTTGTTGGCGGTGGTACTCATCCGGGAAGCGGTCTTCCTACGATCATGGAATCTGCCCGTATCACAACAACCATGATGGCAGAGAAACATAGCACAATGGAGGCACGATCCGTATGAATGCTGGAATTGTTGGCGGAGGTATTGGTGGCTTAATTACAGCACTCTACTTAAGAAAACAAGGTAAAGAAGTAACGATCTATGAGAAAAGTTCCAGACTTGGCGGCAGGCTGAACTTTTTTGAAAAAGAAGGATACAAAATTGATAGCGGTCCTACGATTGTGCTGCTTCCTGAGATGATCTATGAGATTTTAAGTGAAGTGGGCATTCAACGCGAAGAACTTGAACTGATCTTATGTAGTCCGATGTATAAGTTGAATTATCCAGACGGATCTCATTTTTATAAAACGAGTGACTTGCCCGGACAGTTGAACGAGATCAAGAGAATGTTTCCTGGTGAAGAGCAAGGGTTCTTACGATACGTAACGGATATGTACGAGCGTTTTCATCAAGGGAAAACAGCCTTCTTAGATCGTTCTTTCGTGAACCGAAGGGATTTCTGGACACCAAAAAACCTACACACCCTTACAAAACTAAAAGCTTATCAATCCGTAAAAAAACTAGCAGAAGCGTATTTCGGCCATCCTAGAATGCAAGAGGCGTTTTCGTTTCAAACCTTATATATCGGAGGATCACCTGAAAACTCACCGGCCATGTATTCACTTGTACCGTTTAGTGAACATGCTCATGGTATCTGGTATGTAAAAGGCGGATATGGAAGCGTTGTAGACTTGCTCCAAAGAAAGTTAGTCGATCAAGGGGTGGAGATTCAATTGAGCACTCCAGTAGAAGCGTTATCGTTACAAGGCAATGTATGTAATGGGGTGGTAACAGAAGAAGGCACTCATCTGCATGACATGGTCATTTATAATGGTGATTTTCCTGGTATTCACCATCTCATTCCAGGACCAAAGCCGGTCAAGAAAAAATACGAATCTTCTTCTGGTTGTTTCCTTTTATACCTTGGTCTAGACAGAATATTTGATGAAGCAGATGTTCATCAGTTCTTTATGACGGATCACTTTGATGAACATTTGCAAGAAGTGTTTTTACGAAAGAAGCTGCCTCGTGATCCGGCGATCTACACGTTCTATCCTTCAAAAATAGACCCGTCGCTCGCGCCAGAAGGGAAAAGCGTATTATACGTACTTGTTCCGGTTCCTTCAGGAGATACAGTAGATTGGGAGTCAGAGAAACAAAGTTATGCAGATTTTATTATTGATTCATTGGAAAAAAGAGGCTATCCAGGGCTGAAGGATTCTATCGTGTGGAGCGAGATCCGCACTCCTAATGACGCACTCACTGATGGACTGTACCAAGGCGGCAGTTTTGGTATTGCGCCCACTTTAAAACAATCTGGTGTGTTTCGGCCACAGATCAAACCTCTTCCATATGAAAATCTGTACGCGGTAGGTGCATCTATCCATCCAGGTGGAGGAGTGCCCATCGTTATGCAGAGTGCAAAACATCTAGCCAAATATCTTGAAAGGGCGTGAAACAGTTGGTAACGGTTCAGGAATCGTATTCTCATTGTGAAGAGATCATTAAAGTCCATTCTAAAACCTTCTATAAAGCATTTTCATATTTACCAGAAGATAAGCGACGTGCCGTTTGGGCCGTGTACTCATTTTGCAGAACGGTAGATGATATTGTAGACGAGGGAGATAGCCCAGAGGAAGAGCTAGCTGTCTTTAAGGCAGAGTTCAATCAGTTTCTTAACGGCGTGATTCCTGCAGCCGAGCCAATGTGGATCGCACTGCAGGATGTTTTTCAAAACTTTGAAATGGATCATCAAGCCTTTTTAGATATGATCAAAGGCCAAGAAATGGATCTATTTAAGACGCATTATGATACGGTGGAAGAGCTAGAGTACTATTCGTATCATGTTGCCAGCACAGTCGGTTTAATGCTATTGCCGATATTAGCTCCTGAACAAAAAGAACGGCTTCGCGAAGGAGCAATAGCATTAGGCATCGGCATGCAATTCACGAATGTATTGCGAGATATCGCAGAAGATCTGGATCGTGAAAGAGTTTATGTTCCATCGAAAGTGATGGCAGAACATGGTTATACGGAAGAAGACTTGAAACTAGAAGTGGTGGATGATCGCTTTATTGCGGCATGGGAGAGTATAGCGGTTCGTGCGGAAGTCTTTTATGCTAAATTTAATGAAACATTAGAGCACTATCCGATTGAATCACGAATGCCTGTTCAACTAGCAGCGATCTATTACAGAGAGATTCTAAACAAAGTTCGTAAGCAAAATTATAAAGTGTTTAACGGAAGAGCCTTTGTATCAAGTGCTGAAAAAGGAGATCTGTTGAAGCAGATTGCTGTCAAGTAACTTTATAATAGCAAAAGAGCTGATGAACCAGGTGGTTGTTGCCTGTGTTGTCAGCTCTTTTTGTATATTTATCAGATTTTAATTGAACCAATGTGACGAATGCTTGTTAAATACTTAAAAAAGAGAAAAATAACAGAAAAAATCTTTACCAATGATTATAAAAACAACACCATGTGCTCCTCATCGTGAAACTGATCATCTACTTTAAGTGCTTTCTCTTCATACCCGTATGTTTTAAAGCCGAGCGAAGTGTATAAGTTCTTTGCTTTTTCATTGTTAGCTTCTACTGTTAAGTTCAGTTTTTCAAGAACTGGTATACGTTTTGCATGTTGGATAACGGCTTTCATTAGAGAGCGGCCGACGCCTGCTTTACGGCTCTCAGAGCTAACGTACATGGCATAAATGTTGCCGCGGTGCTGCATTTTTAAAGCTTTTTCTTGGACTAATGTTACATTGCCAATCAACTGGTTTTGATCAAACATGCCGAACGTATAACTTCCTTCTTCTTGTAACCTGCTCGCTACTTCTTTAATTGGATCTTTTCTTTGAATTGCTTCTTCATAGCTTGAAGCAAACGCTTCTGGATTTGATTTCAACGCTTCGAGGCGAAGCTCCCAATACGCTGCTGCGTCATCGGGTTTTAAGAGACGGACTTCCATATGATATCCCCCAATATTTTTAAAAATTAGTGTACCACAAAATGGAAGTAATATGAAAGATGAATTTAAAAATGAGCAAACCCCTAGGGTGTTTGCTCATTTTTACTGAGTTATGATAATTGTTTGGGGACTGACCCCTTCAGCAGTTCACGAGCGACATTGCGGCCGCTCATGACGACCATCGGGGAGCCGCCTCCAGGATGCGTTGTTCCCCCCGCAAAATACAAATTGTGGATGTCTTTAGAGCGATTAGAAGGACGGAGAAACGTGTTCTTACGTTCATTTGCTGATATACCATATAATGCCCCTCGAAATGCCCCAAACTTAGCTTGTATGTCGAGTGGCGTAATCATCTTCTCATGAACGATATGTGGCCTTATATGTAGACCGAACGACTCTAAACGGTCATACACTAATTGTTTGTATTGCTCATACTCATCTAGGCTTTTAGAAGAAGTCGTTCGTATAGGTGGTGCATTTACCAATATAAACAGGTTATCTCCATCAGGGGAGACGGCTGGATCGGTTACAGATGAATTTGAAATATAGATGGTTGGGTCATCAGGGTATTCTCCGTTGAATAACATTTCGAACTCTCGTTTATAATCCTTTGAGAAATACACTTGGTGATGCAATAGGTTATCTAACCGTTTGTTTAAGCCGACTAAGAGAACAAATGCAGAAATCGAAGGAGAATAACTTTCCACTTTCTTATTCTTCATGGAAGGTCTGTAGCGTTCTTCTACGAGCTTAGGATACGCTTCGAGCAGGTCTCCGTTCATCACGACAGCATCGAACGTCACTTCTTCTCCGTTTGAAAGGATCAGTGATTTTGCTTCAGCATCCATAACGCTTATTTTTGTAACTTCTACCCCTGCATGTAAATGAACCCCAAGTTTTTCTGCTAGGCGCACCATACTTTCTGCGATTTTTACGTTGCCACCTTTTACGTAGTAAACACCTTGAATCATCTCTAGATAAGCAATTAGAGAGAATGTAGCAGGTGCTTGAAAGGGGGATGAACCTATGTAAGTGGCATAACGGTTAAAGGTTTGCAGCAAAAGCGGATGCTTAAAGTATTTCCGATGAAAGCTGTCCATGGATTGCAGTGGCCGCACTTTTGTAAAAGCATTGAACAGTGAGGGAGAAAGATAGTCTTTCATACTCGTAAAGGTCCTAGGGAAAAACTCTTTTTCTGCTAGATGATATAAGCGAGTCACTTCTGCAAGGTAATCTGAATATCGTTGTGCCGCATAGGAATCAAGTTCATTTAATTGATTCATGACATGATCTACATCGGTCGACATCTCAAAAATTTCCCCATTGCTGCTAACATTTCGAGTATGCGTATCTAATTTGATCCACTGAAAATAGTCCCTAGGATCTTCACCAGCATCCAGAAACACTTCGTCAAATATTTGAGGCATCGTGATGGTGTTCGGTCCGAAATCAAACGTGTGAGTACCTAAAGCTACAGGCATTAGCTTCCCGCCAAAATGCTCGTTTTTTTCATAGACATGAACCTCACAACCTTTACTAGCAAGTGAGATGCTTGCAGACAATCCCCCAAGGCCGCCTCCGATAATTGCAACTTTTCTCATTGATAAGAACGTCCTTTCCATTCGTAGCCTTGCTTTTTCAGTGCTTTCCACATAGAGGCATTCACTAGCACGACTAACCCTATTGCAGATAGCGGCATGGTGAAGGCAAGATAAGCTTTTTGTCCCGTTAACAGGTCGACGTATGCCTTTTGAATGACTGTGATGAAGTAAGGAAGCAGCCATAAAAATTGTTCAGTGAATATGCCGTATATGAAAAAGAATAAAGGAGCTATGTAAAATATGGTATAAAAAAGAGATAAGAAAATAACGAGAAAGATGGAACGTCCTAATCCAGGAAACAAGTTCTTTGTAAATCCGTTCCAAACTTCTTTGTTTGTCGTGTACATATAACAAGAAACATAATTCGTTACGTTAGCGAGAACAACTTTATAACGCGCTCGTTTCATGGCTTTCGCTAAATCTACATCATCAACTAAAGAATCCTTAATGCTGGCATGACCGCCAATGGCATGGTAATCCTTGCTCTTAAACAACATGAACGCACCGTGTGCTGCTGTTGCTGGAGGCCATTTTGTAAAGTTCGCAAAAAGAAGCGGAAGATGAAAAAAGATAACAAAATGCTGCAGTGGGACAATCAGTTTCTCAAAAAACAAAGTTACAGGAAATTTGGGAAATCCAGATAGTAGACTAACTTTTCGCTTCTTCAATAGTGCAAGAGAAGTCTCGATCGTGTGAGGATGGAGTCGAACATCGGCATCAATAAATAAAAGGTAATCACCTGTTGCACTTTGACTAAGTTGGTGACAGGCATGAACTTTACCAGCCCAACCAGACGGAAGCTTCTTTCCTTGTAGAACAGTAAAACGGCTATCGTCATCAATGTGCTCCAACAGCAAATTATAGGTTTCATCATCTGAATGATCATCCAATATGGTAAAAGATATAGGACGATGAGTCAGTCCTTTTAAAGTGCTAACAAGACCAGCTACGTTATTCTCTTCATTACGCATCGGTACAAAAACAGCAACCCTCTCTGAATGAGAAGCCCGTAAAGAGGGCTTTTTTAGAGAGGGTAAAAAGAGACTATTTAATAGGGTTGCCGCAAAAAAGAGAAGGGCAGCTGCAATAAATAAGAGAATCATCATTATCACCTTTTCCCCGGGCTGTAAGCTATACTGCGATTTAGAGAAAGTGGTTTATTGTTTATTCGATATAAACTCATCAAGATGATACTAGCGAGAGTCACACCGATTGAAGCTAGATACAGCTCTGATGTTAATCCTAGTACCACAAACATGCTCGTGACCATTAAAAACACAGCGACCGTACGAGAATGCCAATAAGGATGCGGAGTGGTTGTTGCTTTTTTTGTAATGTTCAATCCTGTAACTAAAACGATATGAAAGAAGCTAGCCAGCAGAAACCAGCCAACAAAGTTCTGCAACGGTATACCATAATAGATGCCTGACCCATCCCAGAACCAGTAGCCTTTAACAAGGTAAGCAACAGGATCAATGATTCCATCCATGACAACAGCTATCAGACCACCTGTAATCACATAGAGTGGTATTTTTATAGCTGTTTGACCTTTAAATGGTTTAACAATTCCGCCAGCGATCGCGTGAGAGACGGCTAAAATCATCACCCACGCGAATCCGATGGCAACAGGAACACCTAACCATTGTAAACCCAGCTGATCACTATAATTATAGTGACCGAAAATTAAGCCGGTTTTGACGCCGATACTCTCTGCTACGATACTTCCAAACAGAACAAATAATGTAAAAACAGCGCCAAAGTTACCGTACGTTCGATAAAAGTAAAATCCTCCAAGAACACCGCATGCGATTAAAAACACACTGTTTGCCCACTCAAGAGAAGGAGGAAGAATATCAAAAACAAGAAGTATTAACCCTACGCTATACCAAAAGATAAAGAACCGAAAAAGTACTTTATCGATGGTGCTATGCTGCTGTGCGATTTGCAATATTACCCGATCTCCTTTGAAACATTTTTTAAATCTTCACCTATTAAATCAGCTGTCAGCTGTCCTGATAGTGTTACCATTGGAACGCCGCCACCAGGGTGAGTGGAGCCTCCAACAAAATATAGATTGCTAAATTGGTTGCTTCTGCTCGGAATCTTAAATCCGCCATTCATCTTACGGTCCGTTCGAATACCGTAGATGGAGCCTCCGTTCGGTCCGTACAGTTCTTTTAATGTGTCAGGTGTAAACGTGTATTCCCATTCCACGTGCTGGCGAAGGTCTTTAGCTCCCATTCGCTCAAGCTTGTTTAAGACGAGCTCACGATAGCTCTCAAGGTTGCTTTCCCACGTTTCTCCTTCTTTAAGAGGAGGCACGTGTGTGAGGACAAACCAATTGTCTTTGCCTTCAGGTGCTTGGGTCGGATCGGTTTTTGATGAGATTCCAACATAGACTGTAGGATCATCAGCAAGGATACCTGTGTTAAAGATTTGATCAAATTCTCTTTCCCCACTTTGAGAGAAGAAGAAGTTGTGATGCGCAAATTCATCGTACTTTTTATCAACTCCAAGCAATAAGACAAGACCTGATACAGTAGGTTCGTATTTACTTAAATCTTCCGCTGCTTTTTTAGCCTGAGGATGATTGGAGAGAAGTGTCTTGTAAGCTGGGATCGCTTCTAAGTTTGAAACAACGATATCTGCATACAGCTCTTCGCCGTTCTCAAGTTTTACCCCTTTAGCCGTAGTACCTTCTGTTAAAATTCCTACTACTTTTTGATTCGTTCGAACATCAACGTTATATTCGTTTAATACACTTAAGATCGATTCAGCAATTTTGTACATTCCGCCTTCCACATAATAGATACCAAGGCCAAGCTGCACGTGAATCAGCTGAGAAAGAACGGCAGGTGCCTGATAAGGGGAGGAACCGATATACATGATGAAGAAATTAAATAGTTGTT
This sequence comes from Bacillus sp. E(2018), assembly GCF_005503015.1. Classification (NCBI taxonomy): domain Bacteria; kingdom Bacillati; phylum Bacillota; class Bacilli; order Caryophanales; family Bacillaceae; genus Bacillus; species Bacillus sp. E(2018). The sequence continues at coordinate 176,834 of NZ_SCOL01000003.1, forward strand.
GAAGGTGTTTATCTTTAATGAACTTTTTCGTTGCTTGATCCATTGATTTCACAGGGTCCATCGCAAGAAGTTCTTTAAAGCTATGAAGAGTGCGCAGATCGTTTAATCCAGTTAAACTTTTCTTATAAAAACTCTTCATGCTAAGTTCGTACATTTGGCTGCAATAATCCAGGTACTTAAAGAATGAAGCAGCATCTTGAGGATTTACTTTACTGATCTCTTTTAACATTTCTGGCAGGTCGCTCGTCACATCAATAACCGTGCCATCTTCAAAAAAGGTTCTCCACTGTGGCTCGATTCGCTCGATATTAATGTAATCATGAATGTTCTTCCCAGCAGATTCAAACAGCTGTTCAAGCACCCATGGCATGGTTAAGATAGAAGGACCCGTATCAAAGGTATATCCTTTTCCAGAACGCTGATTTAGTTTGCCGCCGATACGTTCATTCTTTTCGAGTACAGTTACTTCGTGTCCATCAGCTGCCAATCGAAGAGCTGCTGATAGGCCTCCAAGTCCGCCGCCTACAACTAACACTTTTTTCTTCATCAAAATCCTCCTCGGTATTGGGAATGAAAGGGTAAGGTTGTTTCATAGCTGTTGCTGTACGACTGTTCCTCTGTATTGTATAGTTTATGTACAACCATTGTAAAATTATTGAACGCTTTTTCAACAAGTTCAGAAAGTCTTTCTTTATTTTCAGTTCTTGACTGAATATAAAAATCCCTCTTTTTTTAAGAATTGTTTGAAAAAAGAATACAAAGCCCAAGCTGTAACTATAACTTTTCTCTAAAGGAGACAGTCGACATGTTTTCTACCATTTTGTATCTATCAATCATGTGGCTTTGTGGGTGGTTCATGCTATGGAATATTCGCACGCTAAGTGCCAAAGGTCCTCATGAACCACATTCTGTTTCAGTTATTATTCCCGCAAGGAATGAGGAAGCAAACTTAAAAAATTTATTACCTACATTGAGTGACCAAAGTATGAAGCTTCATGAAGTAATCGTTGTTAACGATGATTCTGAGGATCGAACAGAAGAAGTGGCTCAGGAGTTCGGTGTTACCGTTGTAAAGCCAGAACGTCTTCCAATCGGTTGGTTAGGCAAACCATGGGCATGTTGGAATGGCGCAAAACATGCAACAGGCTCCATATTGTTATTTTTGGATGCCGATCTTGAAATAGAGAGAGACGGAATTGAACGCTTGTGTGGTGAATGGGAAAGAACCGGAGGATTGATCAGTGTCCAGCCTTTTCATCAGATGAAGAGTGCCCGAGAAAAATTATCTTCTCTATTTAATATCATCGTTATGGCCGCTATGCAATGCTTTACCCTATTTCGAAAAAAACCTGCTGGTGCGTTTGGTCCTTGCCTCATGATCGATAGAAGAACCTATACAGAGATTGGTGGGCATGAAGGGATTAGACACCAAGTTCTTGAACATATGGAAATGGGAAGAGTGGCTATGAATCAGGGTGTAAACGTTACTTGTTTCTCAGGATACAAGGCGGTTTATTTCCGAATGTATTCAGAAAGTCTAACAGCATTATTTTTAGGATGGTGTAAAAGCTTCGCACTTGGATCAGCGAAAACGCCTCTCCTGCCCTTAGTGCTGACAGTAGCTTGGATTACAGGAGGAATAAGTTTAGCCATTCAGCTTCCTTTCTTACTCGTTCAAGATGTGAGCGAAATGGTGTTATGGGGACTCTTCTATCTGCTTTATGCGATTCAGATTAAGACCTTAATGAAGAGAATTGGAACGAATACCATTTTTTCAGCACTGTCACACCCGTTCCACTTCTTGTTTTTTTCTGTAGTGTACATTTGGTCTTTTATTTTGAGTATGATCAAAAAAGAAGTAAAGTGGAAAGGTAGAGAAATCTCGGTTTCTGAAAAAGGAGATGCGTAAATGCTGATTGAACTTTCTCCGTTTTGGACGGTAGTGATTAATATTCTTGCCTGGCTCATCTTTCATTTAACTGTCGCTTATATCATTCATCGAATTCCTTTTTCTAACTTTACAAAAGAGAGCAGATGGGATTCAGCTTTTGGTTGGGAAAACAGTGGAGGATGGTATGAAACAATAGGAATACGCAAATGGAAAACCATACTGCCAGATGGTGGTGATTTTTATAGGGGAGGATTCGCAAAGAAAACACTAGAAGGAGATTCCCTAGAGTATTTAGCCCGTTTTTTAGCAGAAACACGTCGTGCAGAACTAACGCATTGGCTATCTATGCCCCCAGCTCTATTGTTTTTCTTATGGAACCCTGTTTGGATCGGCAACATCATGATTGTGTATGCCGTTCTCTTCAATCTACCCTTCATATTCATCCAGAGATACAACAGGTTCAGACTGATTCGAATCCTGAACCTTATAAATAAGACGCTTGAACGAAAGAGGAGGAAAGTTGTTGGATATTTCGAAGGATCTTACGGAAAAGCGGAAAACTGAACATATTAGAATTAGTTTGAATGAAGATGTTGAAGGTAAAAACATTACAACGGGGCTTGAAAACTATCGCTTCGTACCTAACGCACTGCCTGAATTATCATTTGATGAAATTTCGCTCTCAACCACATTTTTAAACAAAAACATGCGTACACCCTTTTTGATCTCTTCCATGACAGGTGGAACAGAAACCGCCTATCAAATCAATCAACAATTAGCAATGGCTGCTCAGGAAAAAGGATGGGCGATAGGACTCGGTTCAATGAGAGCTGCGGTAGAGAATGAGGATCTTGCTTATACGTTTCAGATTCGAAAGTATGCTCCTGATATTCCAATCATCGCAAACATTGGAGCGGTACAGCTCAATTATGATTTTGGGATCGATCAGTGTAGACAGGCGGTCGAGATGGCTGAAGCTGATATGCTAGTTCTGCACTTAAATACATTACAGGAAGTGTTCCAGCCAGAAGGAGATACGAACTTCTCTCAATTACTTTCTAAGATCGAAGAAATCGCAAATTCTCTTCATGTGCCTGTAGGTGTAAAAGAAGTAGGAATGGGAATCGACGAAAAAACCGCAGACCGCCTTACATCAGCGGGGATCCAATTCATCGACGTAGCTGGTGCAGGGGGAACGTCATGGATACAAGTAGAGAGTTATCGTTCGAACGACAGCATTCGTAAAGAAGCAGCTGAGGCGTTTTTAGATTGGGGACTGCCTACTGCTGAAAGCATACTCGCCGTGAGAAAAAACAATTTTGATATCCCGTTAATCGCAAGTGGAGGTCTTAAACACGGAGTTGATGCTGCTAAAACTATTGCATTAGGTGCGAATCTTGCTGGTTTTGGAAGACTGCTACTGCCATCTGCTGTAGAAAATGACGTTCAAGCTCTTCTCGTACAGATGGAACGAATTGAATTTGAGATGCGGGCGGCCATGTTTGGTATAGGTGCTGGTTGTATTGAAAAACTTGCACATTCAGACCGACTTATTAAGAAGGTATAAAAAAAGCGCTCCTGTTAGCCAGGAACGCTTTTTGTTTACATTATTTTAGTTCATCAAGTGTCTCTTCCATATCATCAAATTGGTTTTGAACCTTTTTAGATGGATTTTTCGTTAATGCACTCACAATAAGAATGGCAATTAAGCTTAAGAAGAATCCAGGAATCATTTCATACACTTGTTCTTTTAAGTTCGGGAACTGTACCCATGTAAGTACTGTAACAGCACCAACAATGATACCTGCAAGAGCTCCCCACTTCGTCATCTTCTTCCAGAATAGACTCAATAGAATAAGTGGTCCGAACGCTGAACCAAATCCTGCCCATGCGTAACCAACAAGGCTAAGAATGGTATCACTAGGATTCAACGACAATAATACAGCAATTACGGCTACAACAAGTACCGCAATACGGCCGATCATTACGAGTTCCTTCTGAGATGCATCCTTCTTCAAGAATTGCTTATAAAAGTCTTCAGTTACAGAAGAGGATGTTACTAACAACTGAGAAGAAATCGTACTCATGATTGCAGCTAGAATGGCTGCTAATAAGAAACCAGTAATTAGCGGGTGGAACAACAGGTTCGCAAATTCGATAAATACAGTTTCAGGGTCGGCAAGTTCTCTGCCTTCTCTAGCAAACCAAGCTACACCAATGAATCCTGTGAGAGATGCCCCGATCAGAGAGATGATCATCCAGCTCATACCGATTCTACGTGCAGTTTTAATATCTTTTACAGATGTGATTGCCATAAAACGAACAATGATATGTGGTTGTCCAAAGTAACCTAATCCCCAAGCTAAAAATGAAATCAGACCAAGAGTGGTCAGTCCTTTTGTGGCTTGAAGAAGGGATGGGTCAACCCCGCGTACTGTATCAATAAGAGTTTGCGTGTCACCAATATCAGTAAACGCAACGATCGGTACTAAAACCAACGCAACAAACATAATACAGCCTTGAACAAAATCCGTCCAACTTACTGCAAGGAATCCACCAAATAGTGTATAAGCTACAACTACCCCAACCGTAATCAGCATACCAGTTAGATAAGTTGTACCGAATGCACTTTCAAACAGCTTACCGCCAGATACAAGTCCAGCAGATGCGTAAAGTGTGAAGAAGACAATAATTACAAGTCCAGAAACAATACGTAGAATTTTTTGTGTATCGTTAAAACGATTTTCTAAGTAATCTGGAATGGTAATGGAATCATCTGCAACTTCTGTGTACGTACGAAGACGAGGTGCTACAAGGATGTAGTTTAGATAAGCACCGATAGCAAGTCCTACAGAGATCCAAATAGAGCTGATCCCGTCCGTGAACATCGCACCTGGAATACCCATCATCATCCAACCACTCATGTCTGATGCTCCAGCTGAAAGTGCAGTAACTGCAGGACCTAATCCTCTTCCACCCAACATGTAGTCATTTAGATCAGATGTTTTTTTGTAAGCCCAGTATCCGATATAAAGCATACCGGCCATGTAAATAACTAAAGAAATAATAACTCCTGTTTGCATGTAAAAATTTCTCTCCTTTTCTTTTTTCATGAAATGGGTCATGTTAGTTTGCTCAACGGATGACTTGTTTATGAAAAAGTTGGCAGGTTGTTTCTTAGAGCTTTTTATTTGCAAAAAGAGCTTGCGAGGAATAGCAGAAAAAAACTTGAAGTCAAAAGCGCGGTCGATAAACGCATTAAAAAACTTGCTGGATTAAAATGAACCAGCATCAACTACAAGAAAAAAGCAAAGCCGATGTGTGAATTGAAAATAGGCGGCATCCGTTTTGAGAAAAAAACGTGCCCACTTCTTTTCAGAACATGGTTAACACTATAACAAAAATTCCAAAAAGAATGCAAATCATAACCGAAAGATGCTATTCTGACAGGGTTAAGCTACAATAGAATGCAAAGACATTAGCCTAAGGAATGATATGGTTTTGAGTATTTTATTAGTTGAAAATCTATATAAAACATATGGTGAAAAAACGCTGTTTGACTATATTACTTTTTCAATCAGCGATAAGCAAAGAATCGGACTCATCGGACCGAATGGAACAGGTAAGTCCTCATTATTAAAAGCAATAGCCGGGTTCGAACCAGCTGAACGAGGAACGCTATCTCATGCGAATACATTTCAAATCGAATATGTGGCGCAAGAACCTGAACTAGATGAGGAATTATCCGTTCTAGATCAAATTTATTACGGAGATTCTCTCATCATGAGAACGATGCGTGAATATGAACAAGCCTTACTCGATCTGGAATCGGATCCGTCCAACGAAAAGAAGCTGAAGCGTTTGATGAACAGCCAGCAAAAGATGGATGAAAATGAGGCATGGGAAGCAAACACCATCGCAAAAACGGTGCTCACAAAGCTTGGTCTTCGTGACTTTTCTCGTCAAGTGAAGCATTTAAGCGGTGGGCAAAAGAAGCGTGTGGCGATCGCAAAAGCACTCATTCAACCTGCAGATCTACTGATTTTGGACGAGCCTACAAACCATCTTGATAATGAGACGGTCGAATGGCTAGAAACGTTCTTAGGAAACTATAAAGGCGCCTTATTAATGGTTACCCATGACCGGTATTTCCTAAACCGCATAACGAACAATATATTTGAGCTCGATAATGGAAAACTTTATGTATACGAGGGAAATTACGAAACGTACTTGGAGAAAAAGGCCGAACGTGAAGAAATCGCCCTTCAGAATGAAGATAAGCGTCAAAACACTCTTCGCCGCGAGTTAGCTTGGTTGCGACGTGGTGCAAAAGCGCGAACTACAAAACAGAAAGCTAGAATTCAACGCGTGGAAAGTTTGCAAGAAGAAACAGGACCTTCGGCAAAGGGATTTGTTGAGTTTGCGATCGGATCACAAAGACTTGGGAAAAAAGTGATTGAAGTTGAAGATTTGAGTAAAAGTTTAGATGGAAAAGAGCTGGTTAAAAATCTTGATTACTTGATTGTTCCTGGTGAACGACTCGGAATCATCGGGCCAAATGGAAGCGGAAAGACGACTTTACTAAATATGTTAGCCGGCAGAATGAAACCAGATGCCGGTTCTGTTGAAGTAGGGGAAACGGTTAAGATCGGCTATTATACTCAAGATCATGAAGAGCTCGACGGCAACTTGCGCGTAGTCGATTATATTAAGGAAACGGCACAAGTCATCACAACGGTAGATGGTCAGACGATTACAGCTGAACAGATGCTTGAACGTTTTCTGTTTCCTCGCTATATGCAATATACGTATATTCGTAAGTTGTCAGGTGGAGAGAAACGCCGCTTGTACATGCTAAAAGTTTTGATGGAAGAGCCGAACGTTTTGTTTTTGGATGAGCCAACAAACGACCTTGACATTCAAACTTTAGGAATTCTCGAAGAGTATCTGGAGAACTTCCCTGGCGTAGTGTTGACAGTTTCCCATGATCGCTACTTTTTAGACCGGGTTGTCGATCATCTTCTTGCATTCGAAGGGAATGCAACAGTTGTAAGGTTTCAAGGCAGTTACTCGGACTACATGGACGAGAAGAAAGAGCGTGATGAAATGGCTGCTGCGGTGAAGAAAGAAGCCTCTGAAAAACCGACGGAAACAGTTGGACAGCATCGTAAAGAAAAGAAGAAAAAGCTGTCGTACAAAGATCAGCAAGATTGGGATACGATTGAAGAAAGAATCATGAATCTAGAAGAGAAAAAAGAGCAGATTGAATCTGAGATCGTAGCTGCTGGCAGCGATTTTGGGAAGATCAGCGAGCTTATGGCTGAGCAGAAGAAAGTGGAGAGCGAGCTTGAATCCGCAATGGAGAGATGGGAAGAGCTTTCTCTGTTAGTGGAAGATTTGGATAGTTGATTGTGTGGGCACCTCTTGCTGTTAGCAGGGGGTGTTTTTTTGTAGGAAGGGGCGGTTGGCGTTATTTGTCGAAAAGCCTATAAATGATTTTGATGGCCTATAAAATTACTTGAAGGACCATAAAATTTTTTGAAGGCCCATAACTTGAAATTTAAGGCCTATAAAACCTAATTTAGGGCCTATAAAAATTTCTATTACTAAAAAAGGATTCTACACCATAGTTAGCGAATCAACTGTTCATGTCCAAGTAAAAGAGGCAGTGATAAATTGATTAAAAAAAGTAGAACCAAACCGCTAAAATTATTAAAAATTGAAGTGTTATTAGAAAGAATTCTCCCAAATCATACTCAAAAGCAACTGATTGAGAACAATTATAGAAAATACATGGCAGGTTTTAGAGGAGAACTAACACTAGATTATTTCCTTTCAGAATTAACACAGGATGATTACCACATTTTCCACGATTTGCGAATCCCCAGATCCGATAACAATCAACTTTATTTCCAACTAGACGCATTAATTCTCCACCCAAGATTTTGTATCATAATTGAAGTTAAGAATTTAATAGGAAATTTGTATTTTGATCATCAATATGATCAGATTGTGCGTACTAGAGAAGGGATAGATGAAACCTTCCCAGACCCTGTAAATCAAGTCGAAATACAAAAGAAACATCTTTCTAACTGGCTGATTAACACAAATTCCCCCTAGTACCCATTCATACCCTAGTTGTAATCACGAATCAAAAATCCTACATTCGAATTTCGCCAAAGTACGGAAAAAACGCACAAAAAATAATAAGAGGTAGGACATTATCTAACAAAATCAAAGAAATTGAGAAGTTGGAAGCTGAAGTTATTCTTCATAAGAAAGATATAAAAAAGATTTCTTCTCTGCTTTTAAAAGTACATACTCCGCTTAATCCTGATATTCTAAAATTGTTCAATATTCATCGTGCTGAAATTTTAACAGGCGCTTTTTGTCCAAATTGTACTCAGGTCGCACTAATGAGAATAAAACGAAACTGGTTATGTACAAGCTGTTCCAAAACTTTTATTCATGCTCATAAAAAAGCAATCCTAGATTACGCACTATTATTTAGTCCAGTAGTCAAAAATAAAGATCTACGCACGTTTCTCCACATGGAATCACAATCATCACTAAAAAAACTCCTATATAGTATGAAACTTAAACCCAACGGCTCAAGAAAAGCCGCAACCTATACCATCCCGTTACCAAAATAAACTCTCAAAAAAATACCCCCATCCTAAGATGAGGGCTAGCATACAAATTTAATTAAAACACCTTTGTCGTCCAGCTTTCACAGTTCCAGACGTCATTTGCCACTTCTTTATAAAATTCAGGTTCATGGGAGATCAACAGCACACTGCCTTTGAAAGCCTTCAGTGCACGCATTAACTCGTCTTTCGCTTCTACGTCTAAATGGTTTGTCGGCTCATCGAGGACAAGAACATTGTTTTCGTGATTGATAAGTTTACAAAGACGAACCTTTGCCTTTTCTCCACCACTAAGCACTTCAACTTTACTCTCGATATGTTTAGTAGTTAGACCACACTTCGCGAGAGCTGCACGAACTTCATGATGTGAGAAACCAGGGAACTCGCTCCATATTTCGTCGATACATGTATTGTAGTTCGCAGACTTTACTTCTTGCTCGAAGTAACCGATCTCTAGGTTTTCACCACGCTCAACGGAACCTGAAACAGGCGTGATCTCACCAAGGATGCTTTTTAGCAACGTGGTTTTACCGATACCGTTCGCACCGACTAGAGCAATTTTTTGGCCGCGTTCCATACGCAGGTTCAGCGGTTTAGAAAGTGGCTCGTCATAACCGATAACAAGGTCTTTTGTTTCAAAGATCAGTTTGCTTGGTGTGCGTGCTTCTTTAAAGTTGAACTCTGGTTTTGGTTTTTCTTTAGCGAGTTCAATAACATCCATTTTATCGAGTTTCTTTTGTCGAGACATGGCCATGTTTCGAGTTGAAACACGTGCTTTATTACGTGCAACGAAATCCTTCAATCCGGCAATCTCTTGCTGTTGACGCTTAAATGCTGCTTCCAACTGAGATTTTTTCATCTCGTGAACAGATTTGAAGTGATCGTAATCTCCTACATAACGGTTCAACTCTTGATTTTCCATGTGATAGATCAAGTTGATTACGCTATTTAAGAACGGAATATCATGCGAGATTAAGATGAACGCATTTTCGTATTCCTGCAAATAACGCTTCAGCCACTCGATATGCTGCTCATCGAGATAGTTTGTCGGCTCATCCAGCAATAGAATCTCTGGCTTTTCTAATAGAAGCTTTGCAAGCAATACTTTCGTACGCTGTCCACCACTTAAATCATGTACATCACGGTCTAGGCCGATATCATCAAGACCAAGTCCACGCGCGATTTCTTCAACTTTAGCATCGATTACGTAGAAGTCGTTGTTCGTTAACGTATCTTGAATCACACCAACGTCTTCAAGCATCTTTTCAAGTTCTTCAGGTGTCGCTTCACCCATTTTTTCGTACATGCTGTTCATTTCGTTTTCCATGTCGAGCAAGTATTGAAATGCACTTTTCAATACATCGCGAATAGACATGCCTTTTTGAAGTACCGTGTGCTGATCTAAATATCCGACACGAACTTTTTTTGCCCACTCTACTTTACCTTCATCAGGCTTTAATTTGCCTGTAATGATATTCATAAACGTTGATTTACCTTCACCGTTCGCACCGATCAATCCGATGTGCTCACCTTTAAGCAGGCGGAAGGAAACATCATTAAATATGGCACGATCGCCGAAACCATGGCTTAAGCCTTGCACCGTTAAAATACTCATCTATATAACACCTTTTCTGTCAGTAATTTGTACCCTCTTGATTATAGTATTGAATGGGGAAGGAACTCAATAGGTGCATACGTAATCTTATAAAAGAAAAAGCACCCATGGAAGATTTTCCAAGAGTGCCATGATGCGATCTATTCTTGTTCACCAGTTCGGTTCTTAAATGCTTCTTTTGTTGCAAGGTTCACTGAATCTGTTTCATCAGTCTTTTCCACCAGCCGATTTTGAAGGGTGTTATCAGGAAACCTTCCTGGATGACCTTGTTTTTTATGTTCAAACGATTTTCCGCGTGCCATATTTTTCACTCCTCATCTCTTTAGAGAATATTTTGCCCATGAAGAGGTGTGTTTATGAATGAAATAAAGCACGCGAATATATTACATTTAGCACCAAGTCATAAGAATTTGTTACAAAAACAAGCATATTTTAGTTTTAAGTTGAATATATCTGAATCACAACTAAATATTTCACCTGTGACTAAAGCATAAACACACTAATGACTCGCTTATTCTTCTTTAAAGCTTGTCTTTTTTGTGTAAGGAGGTGGCTGTTAAAAATATCCTGCTCATAATCCCTACTTGACAGATAGGTTTTATTGTATTAATTTAATTTAGTTAACTAAAGGGGGGCTTGTAGGTGACTACTGGTTTAGTTTTATCGAATATTGCAATTATGCTTATACTATTGGGTGTTTTGTATTACATGCAAAAAAAGCACGTTTCTTTCTCTAAGCGTGTTTTTACGGGGCTCGGTCTAGGGATTTTGTTCGGACTCGGACTTCAGTACGGATATGGAGCAGACTCTGAGGTTGCTGCAAAATCGACTGACTGGTTTAATCTAGTTGGTGGCGGTTATGTAACATTCTTAAAAATGATCGTTGTTCCACTCGTATTTATTTCGATCCTTTCAGCGTTTACGCGTCTGAACTTAAAAGGTAACATCGGAAAACTTAGTGGATTGATCATTGGGATATTAATAGGTACAACTGCAATTGCTGCTGTTGTCGGAATTGCAACTTCTACTGTATTTGATCTTGAAGCTGTACAGATCGAGCAAGGAGATGCAGAAACTGCTCGTGGTGAGCAGATGGAAGGTACGTTTGCCGAGGTAAAAGATCTAACACTTCCGCAACAGGTTCTTTCATTATTACCAGCTAACCCATTCTTAGATTTTACAGGAGCTCGTCCGACTTCAACGATCGCTGTAGTAATCTTTGCTGCATTCCTAGGCGTGGCTTATCTAGGAGTCAAACGTAAGCAAGAGGAGCATGCAGAGCTTTTTGCTAAGATTGTTGATGCGTTTTATGCGGTTATCATGCGTGTAGTAACGTTGATTCTTCGACTAACTCCTTATGGGGTTCTCGCGCTAATGACTAAAACAGTTGCACTCAGCGATATGGATGCAATCGCGAAACTAGGTAAGTTCGTAATTGCTTCATATGTTGCCTTACTGATCATGTTCGGAATTCACTTATTGCTTTTAACTTTTGCAGGTTTAAATCCGATTACTTATATGAAGAAATCTTTCCCGGTACTATCCTTTGCTTTCACTTCTCGTACGAGTGCCGGTGCACTTCCGTTAAACATCCGTACGCAAAAGAGCATGGGTGTGCCTGACGGAATCGCAAACTTCTCAGGTTCATTCGGTCTTTCGATCGGACAAAACGGATGTGCTGGAATTTATCCAGCGATGCTAGCGGTCATGATTGCTCCAACAGTCGGAATTGATCCGTTGTCTCCATCGTTCTTGTTGACGCTGGTCGTAGTTGTAGCACTAAGTTCGTTCGGTGTAGCGGGTGTTGGCGGTGGAGCTACGTTCGCAGCCATACTTGTACTTTCCGCAATGGATCTTCCAATCGCATTAGCAGGTCTTTTGATCTCTGTTGAGCCATTGATCGACATGGGTCGTACCGCTGTTAACGTGAGCGGTTCGATGACTTCAGGACTACTAACAAGTAAAGTTCAGAAGCAGCTTGATACAAATGTTTATAATGATACCGAAAATCAAGTAGAAGTAAGTGCATAAGAGATAAAAAAAGCGATCTTGTCTATAGAGGCAAGGTCGCTTTTTTAATTTGTAAATTTAACATAGGCAGGTGTACGTTGGTGAGATTTAGGGTAAAAAGTAAAAACTGAACTTTTAAAAAGCTCAAGAGTCTTTACCAGCGGAAGAAGTCTCTTCCAAAATCGTGAACATTCTATGTCAAAACTGTGATAAACTTGTGAGCTTTATTTGAAGTAATCGTGACATTTGTTGTGGGTAGAGTCACTTTTATTAGGATTCTGGTACTATGAAAGCAAAGGTTTTTGTCATTTAAATTTTTGCCTATGTTTTACATTGTGATTTAGTTCACAATGCTCTATAATCACTCTTGGTTCGTTTTATTAGGCAAAAGTAAATGCTTGTAAATAGAGAAAGGAAGGTGGACCTGGTGATGCGACGGTTGAAGCCGTTTTTTACATTCGGGTTATTGATGGCCGTATTTATGCTTAGCGGCTGCAGCGATATGATTGTTTTAGATCCAAAAGGACCTGTAGGAGCAGAACAGAGGGATCTGATCATGTATTCCATCTGGTTTATGTTATTTATCCTACTAGTTGTTTACGCACTTACTGCTTTTATTGTTTATAAATATCGTGATCGCAAAAATCATAAAGGATATGATCCTGATAATGAAGGAAGTCATCTTCTTGAAACGATTTGGTGGATCATTCCTATTATTATCGTTATCGCATTATCGATTCCAACGGTAAAGAGTATCTATTCTCTTGAAGGACCTCCTGAAGAGTCAAAAGATCAAAAGCCGTTGGTGATTCATGCAACGTCTGTAAACTGGAAATGGGTATTCTCCTATCCAGAGCAAGATATTGAAACAGTTAACTATCTTCACATTCCTGAAGATCGACCTGTCTTGTTCAAGCTGACTTCAGCTGATTCGATGGCATCATTCTGGGTACCTCAGTTAGGTGGTCAGAAATATGCGATGGCCGGCATGGAGACAGAGCTTTATCTGCAAGCTGACGAGCAAGGGACGTATGAAGGACGTAACTCTAACTTTACAGGAGAAGGATTTACTAACCATACGTTTGATGTGATGGCAATGTCTGATGCAGAGTTTGAAAAGTGGGCGAGTGAAACAAAAGCTGATGCTCCTGAGCTTTCGAAGGGGCAGTACGACAAGCTTATGCTTCCTGGTCACGTGAAACAAATGACTTTCTCTTCTACTCACTTAGATTGGGTAGATCATGCTAAAAACCCTGAATACGCGTTAGATGCTCGTGAACGTTTAGGTTATGAAGAGAAGCTTCCTCACTCAAAAGCAGGGAAGGAAGAAAAGAAAAAGCGTGAAGAAGAGATGAAGAAGCTTGAAGAATCAGAGTCTCATGGGGATTCTCATGCCCATTAACAGAGGAGGCATTTCAATATGAAATGGGATGAATTTTTCGTAACAGGCGACCCGATGATATATGGTGCTGACGTATCCATCGTACTTACGATGGTGGGTATCCTGTTCTATCTTACTAAATATAATAAATGGAAATGGTTGTGGGATGAATGGCTTACAACGGTTGACCATAAAAAACTCGGTATCATGTATATCGTTTCCGCTGTTTTAATGCTGTTCCGCGGTGGGGTAGATGCCCTCTTAATGCGTACACAGCTAGCGGTTCCAGAGGCTAAGTTCCTCGATTCACAGCACTACAACGAAATCTTTACAACACACGGTACGATCATGATTATCTTCATGGCGATGCCGTTCTTGATCGGTTTGATTAACGTCGTTGTTCCATTACAAATCGGAGCTCGTGACGTAGCTTATCCTTATTTAAACGCAGTTAGTTTCTGGACGTTCTTTATTGGTGCGATGTTGTTCAACATCTCATTCGTTATCGGTGGATCTCCATCAGCAGGTTGGACGAGTTACATGCCGCTTGCAAGTAACGAGCTCAGTCCAGGACCTGGACAGAACTACTATCTGCTCGGTCTACAGATCGCAGGTATTGGTACGCTCTTAACGGGTATTAACTTCTTAGTAACGATCCTTAAGATGCGTGCACCGGGAATGACATTGTTCCGTATGCCAATGTTCACATGGTCATCACTTGTAACAATGGTTATCATTATTTTCGCTTTCCCGATTCTTACAGTAGCACTAGCACTTATGACATTTGACCGTTTATTCGGCAGCCATTTCTTCACTCTACAAGGGGCAGGAATGGATATGCTTTGGGCGAACCTTTTCTGGCTATGGGGTCACCCAGAGGTATATATCGTAATTCTACCGGCGTTTGGTATGTTCTCAGAGATCATCTCTACTTTCTCTAGAAAAACGCTATTTGGTTACAAAGCCATGATCTGGTCTATGCTTTTAATCGCAGGATACAGTTTCTTGGTTTGGGTCCATCACTTCTTTACGATGGGTTCAGGAGCACTTGTTAACTCTGTATTCTCCATCACAACGATGGCGATCGGTATACCGACCGGGGTTAAGATCTTTAACTGGTTGTTTACGATGTACAGAGGTAAGATTCAATTTACGACCCCGATGCTTTGGTCACTTGGATTTATCGTGAACTTCGTAATCGGTGGTGTTACAGGTGTCATGCTAGCTATGGCAGCTGCTGACTATCAGTACCACAACACATACTTCCTAGTATCTCACTTCCACTATGTGTTGATCGCGGGTACAGTATTTGCTTGTTTCGCTGGTTTGATCTACTGGTATCCGAAGATGTTTGGTTACAAACTGAACGAACGTATCGGTAAATGGGTATTCTGGGTATTCACAATCGGATTTAACGTATGTTTCTTCCCACAATACTTCCTTGGTCTAGACGGTATGCCTCGTCGTGTTTACACGTACAGCGAAGAGTCTGGCTGGGGTCCATTGAACATGGTATCTACAATTGGTGGATTCATGATGGGTATCGCATTCTTAATTCTTGTTTACAACATGTACTACAGCTTCCGTTACGCGAAGCGCGAAACAACTGGAGATGCGTGGGATGGCCGTACTTTAGAATGGTCTACACCTACAGCAATGCCTCCATTCTATAACTTTGCTAAGATTCCTGAAGTAACAGGTCTTGACCACTTCTGGAGACAAAAGCAAGCTGGAAAAGTTGAAAAGTTAAAAGTTGAGGATATTAAACCGATTCATATGCCAAGTAACTCTGGTGTTCCTTTCATCATGGCATCTTTCTTCTTTGTTGCCGGATTCGGAATGGTATTCGAATGGATGTGGATGGCCATCTTTGGAATAATCGGTGTGTTTGGAACATTGTTCTATCGTTCATTTGAGTATGACGATGGTTATTATGTAAGTGTTGAAGAAGTAATCGAAACAGAAAAGATTTCTAAATAAGGAGGCGTGAAAAAATGGCACATGCAGAAACACACGACCCCAACACGCCTTTAGAGTATCGTTCGGAGACTGGGCGTTTAAATATTCTCGGTTTCTGGATTTTCCTAGGGGCAGAAATCGCGTTGTTCGCGACATTATTTGCAACTTATATGGTTTTATCTCACCGTGTTGCTGATGGTCCGGCTCTTGGTGAACTATTTGAGGTAGAAAGTTTATTGATCCAAACGTTCTTGCTCTTAACAAGTAGTTTCACTTGCGGATTAGCGGTGCATGAGATGCGCCGTCAAAATGTAAAAGGTTTGATCACATGGATGGCGATCACACTTGGTCTTGGATTAGGATTCCTTTATTTCGAGATTCAAGAGTTCTTACACTTCATTCATGAAGGTGCAAACATCGGTACGAGCGCAGCATGGTCAGGATTCTTCGTTCTCGTTGGTACTCACGGTGCCCACGTAACGTTCGGTATCTTCTGGGTAACGATGGTCTTGATTCAAGTAGCTAAGCGTGGTTTAACGCCAGCTACATCTGCAAAAGTTTTCATCACCAGTCTTTACTGGCACTTCTTAGACGTAGTGTGGATCTTTATCTTCACAGCCGTTTATCTGATGGGGATGGTGACGCATCATGGCTAATAAAACTGTAGCTAATGAACACCACGGTTTTCCGTGGAAGCATTTAATCGGTTTCGTTTTATCCATCGTGCTCACTTTGTTCGCACTTTGGATTGCACTAGGAACAGATCTATCGTTGACTTGGATCTTAATCATTATTTTTGGTTTTGCGTTCTTGCAAGCTGCTCTTCAGCTCTTGATGTTCATGCACGTAACAGAGAACTCGACTAAGAGTAACCTGACGAGCCGTGTACAGATCGGTAACATCCTCTTTGCAGCATTCGTTGCGATTGTTATAGTAATCGGTTCTGTTTGGGTAATGACAGCAGGTCACGCGAAGCATGATAAAGACCAGCATGCACCGAAGACTGAAAACCACGAGGACCACGGTTCTCACGGTGGTGGAAGTGAACATGATTCTGGTGATCACGGGAGTCATGAGTAAGAATTATTAATCGATTGAAAAGCTTTTTGATAGCCTCTTGCTAGGGATTGTTTTCTTAGCAAGGGGTTTTTTGTTGAAGTTAGGGATTGAATGTAGTATTACTTTTGCAAAGTCCGTGAAAGTATCTAATGAAGAAGAAATGATTGGGTTTTAACCTATTATAGCTCTTAATTGGTTTTGGCTTTATGCTCGTTCCCGGAGTTTTATGCTCGGTTCTCGACTTTTATGCTCGGTCCTCGACTTTTATGCTCGCAACCCAGCTTTTGCTGGCTTCACTTCATCTGCTTTGAACTTACAAAGGAGAAGGAAGTTGATAGGCTCTTCCTTTTCCACTTCCTGTCTGCATTAAATTCATAGAGGATAATAATCGTGTGGCAACATGCCTTGATGAAACTTGAAGGAAGTCACAAAACTGTTTGTTAGTGATTGTAGTACCGTATAATAGAGTGAAATCTTCAAGTGTAGGTAAGTGAAGATATTTAGATTTATAAGAACATCTAGAGCAATGCCATGTTTTATTCCTCCTCACCACAGGCAAATAAAAACACTCCGTACAATAAACCCCTTTAATTATGTCCTTTTCTTCAATCTGATACCTTTTTAGTAAGTCAGGATTTTCTGGAGTATGATGATGAACGAGCATCTTAGTCAGTTTACCGAGCTCTTTTTTCGTCAATTTTTCCACGCCATACATCTTATCAATGACTTTGATTCTTTCCTGCAAATAGGGACTGTGCGTTATAAATTGAGGAACTTCTTTATTTGAGGGAGGGGCTTTAATAATGGTTCTTGGATTACTCATGACTACTAGCGAGCGAACGGGAATAGGAGGAATACGGTTCTTTGTCATCCATTCAATAAGGTGAGATTGTTGGCGCTTCACTTGGAAAATAGGGTTTCGAAAAGCTTCTTCCGATCCATCATCCTTTACTCTGATGACTTGGTTGATATGATCAAAAATTAAAGTTCCGGAAATGAATTTCACTTCGAGGTTTAAGAGATAACGAGGGGATAGAAGCAGGGTGTCGATCTGAAAATAACTTTCATGCGCTGTAAGCCTCAGGTCGTGCATAACGGAAAAGTCCCTGAATGGTTTTAAAAAGTAGTCAATTGACTGCTCGCCAAAATGTCCGGCTAACCTACCGCTTAATTCATTTTCCATGGTTAAATATTTGGGATGAAGCTTAATCACTCGTCGTTGCATAACTTCAAGCTTTCTTATTCTTATAGACTTTCCGCGATCTTTAACTAACATATACGACCTCCTTTTTAAAAACATTCTCTGACAATCCTAACTTTACCTTCTTACTTCCTACAAAAAAAAGCACACAAAAAACAGCCCCAAAAAGGGACTGCTAAAAAAAATTACCTAACCTGCCCGTCACCACTCATACGATACTTGATTGTCGTTAGTGCTGGCAGTCCCATTGGACCACGAGCATGTAGCTTTTGTGTGGAGATACCAATCTCCGCACCGAATCTTAACGCAGAGCCATCAGTAAAGCGAGTGGACGCGTTATGATAAACGGCAGCTGCATCAACACTGTTTAAGAAAGTGACGGCACTCTCTGAATTTTCAGTTACGATCGCCTCTGAATGCTTTGTGCCGTAACGGTCAATATGCGCGACTGCTTCTTCTACAGAGCTAGCAACTTTAACAGCAACAGCTAAACTTAAATATTCCTCAGCCCAATCCTTTTCATTGGCTGGTATCACATCTGGCAATAGCTCTGCTGCTTTTTCATCTCCATGCACTTCAATATCGTACCTTTCAAAAAGAGCTGTAACTTGCTCCGCATGCTCATTCAGCCAAGCTTCATGGAAAATAAACGTCTCTGCCGCATTACAAACAGCTGGTCGATCTGTTTTAGCGTTCTCCATGATGGCTAGAGCTTTATCCAAATCAGCGAACTGATCGACATAGATGTGACAGTTGCCGACACCGGTCTCTAAGACTGGAACTGTAGCATTCTCAACAACCGTCTTTATCAGGTTTCCGCCACCACGAGGAATTAACACATCAATATGCTCTTTCATCGTAAACAATTGACTCGCAGCTTCTCGATCTGTAGAGGCAATAAATTGTACGGCTGCTTCAGGGATTTTTGTTGCACTTAACGCTTTGTGAATCACAGAAACAATTGCAGAATTTGAGTGAATAGCGTTTGATCCGCCTTTTAATACGATGGCGTTACCTGACTTCAAAGCGAGTCCTGTTGCATCCACAGTTACGTTAGGACGTGCTTCATAAATCATTCCGATTACACCCAATGGTACACGGACTTGCTCAACGTTTAGTCCATTATCCAGTGTCCAATCAGACAGAATTTCACCTACAGGATCCTTTAACTCAACAACCTCGCGTAGTCCGTATGCAAACTCTTTAACGCGATCTTCTGTTAAGCGCAAACGATCCATTAGAGCTTCAGAGAAATCATTATTTTCACCATTAATTAGATCCTTTTTATTTTGCTCTAAAATATAGTTTGTTTCACTTTCTAACATATCCGCAATTACCAATAATGCTTGGTTCTTTTCTTTTTCACTGAGTAGTGCCAGTTTTTTTGAAGCTTCTTGACCTAATTTCGCTTGATCTTTCACATCAACGTTTTTGGTTGTACTTTTAAAAGTACTCATCCAACGCCTCCTTGTAGTTTGAAAAACTTACATTTTCGTATTTCTATATTAATGAATGGGTACTGCCAAACGAGTGTGGCAGACTAAATCATTGTTATTAATGGCTTCTTCAGGACCGACTTCAGCTAACTCGTCACGTGAAATACCTTTAATCTTAATTAATTGTTTAGAAGAATAGTTTGAAACGCCGAGACCCACTTCATTTCCGTCTAAATCTTTAATACGGACAACTGAACCTTTTTTAAAATGACCACTTACGTAGCGAATGCCTGTAGGATAAAGACTTTTTAGCTCATCAATTCCTTGCTTCGCTTTATTCGAAACCACGATCTCACCTTCAGGACCAGAGTGGAAAGCAATCCATTGACGCTTTGTATCAAGATTAAACTCATTCTTATCAGGAACAAAATACGTTCCTCTAGCCTTGCCTATAACAGCTTTGTGAATGATATCTTGTGATGTTGCGTTGCCAAGGAAAGATGAAATTCCAGAAGCCATTGCGATTTTCACAGCATCAATTTTTGAACGCATTCCGCCAGTACCTACCGCACTTCCAGGTTCTCCAGCTGATTCCTCGATCTCTGGCGTAATTTCACTAACTTTTGTTAAAAGCTTTGCATCAGGGTTTTTTCGAGGATCATCCGTGTAAAGGCCATCAATATCTGAAAGAATAATCAGCTGATCGGCATCAACAAGCCCTGCCACTTTTGCCGAGAGTGTGTCGTTGTCACCAAACTTAAGTCGTTCTACTGTGACAGTGTCATTTTCATTTACGATTGGAATGATTCCTCTATCTAAGAGGACGTTGATCGTATTTCGAGCATTATGATAACGATCACGATCTGAAAAGTCACTTCTCGTAATTAAAATTTGGGAAGCGGTATAACCGTGAGAGATAAAACGTTCAGAATATGATTCCATTAACAACCCTTGTCCGATTGATGCAGCTGCTTGTTTTTCAGCAAGAGAAGTAGGGCGGTTCAAACAGCCTAAACGTCTATATCCTGCCGCCACTGCGCCTGAAGATACAAGTAACACCTCGTGGCCTTCATCTTTCAATTTAACGACTTCATCAACAAGTCGTTCTAATTTGTGTCTGCTTATATCGCCAAGTCTGCTTGTTAAAGAACTAGATCCAATTTTTATTACAATACGTTTGTTTTTTGATTCATTTATTATCATATCTTTAGAAAATCACTCCTGTTTTGTAAGTTATAACAATTCATTTTCCGTTCGAATTTTCAACGGTAACGAGTATAACATGGTGAGATTTAAACACAACAGGTATTGGTGAGATAGTGTAGAAAACAAGCAAAAAGTGAAGAAAACTGAAGAAAAGCGGGATAAATAGGTCATAGGAGATGAGGGGGTGTGAGGCAGTGTTATGGAAGTGTATATCAGAAAATCCTGAATGAAAAAATTACCAACAAATGCAAAAACCCCTCTAAGAATAGAGGGGATTAAAGTTTGGATTAATATTTTGCTTTTTCCATCTTTCGTTTCGCCAAATATGGACGGCCCCATACGATGTATGCTGCATAATGAGCAAAAACAACATTTGCGATGAATACGGTGATGAAGAAACTGTGTACGAATAAGCTTAAGCTATCATTAGCCATGAATAACACAACGTAAGTCCATAAAAGGGCGATGAACGGCGTTTGCCATAAGGCTAACTTACGACTATCGTTCCATAAGAATAATGGCGTGGCAGTCGCTACAAATAAGTAAACCATAAAAACATCCATTACTAATCAACCCCTTGAAGTATTGTTTACGCTTACAATTTTGACGAATTAGCGTCTAAATTGTGAACGATTTGTTACAATTAGTATACCACAATATTAGGAAAATGCTACATGGATTTGTACATTTTTTTGAAAATTCAAGTATTTACCCGTAAAAAATAACCCGAAGTCTAGATAAGACTACGGGTTAGTACGCATACATTGCTTATAAAGGGTAACGCCAAAATCTTTCGTTTTTTACCCAAGCCAGCATGGCAGGATCTTTATCAACGCTTTCTACTAGCCATTGTGTTTGAGAACGATGTGCTTTAATACAGTTCATTTTTTCTTCAAAAACATCGGAGATATCTGTCACCACATGTGGAGCTCCTAAATCTTCCTCAGAATTTTTTGCAAAAGCGACACATAATAATTCCGGGCGATCCATCTCAGGCATGCTTCCTACTGCACGAACAACGGCTCTCGCTGTAGCTTCATGGTCAGGGTGTACGCTATACCCTGGATAAAAAGTGATGAGACGTGTTGGTTTAACCTCTTCAATGACAGCTAAGAATTGATCAGCTAAAAATTTCTCATCTTCAAATTCTACTGTTTTATCGCGTAATCCAAACTGTCGCAAATCTTGAATGCCTACTGCGTCACAAGCATCTTTTAGCTCTTTTTGACGAATTAGTGGGAGCGATTCACGAGTAGCAAATGGTGGATTTCCCATATTTCTACCCATCTGACCGAGAGTTAAGCAGATATAAGTAACGGGTAATCCCTTTTTTGTGTGTTGAGCAATCGTCCCTGAAACCCCGAACGCTTCATCGTCTGGGTGTGGGAAGATCACGAGTAAATGATCATCCATTTATATAACCTCCTTATACATCAAATGGGGAAGAGCTCAGTTGAAGAGCTACTGCAAGGCGACCTTCCGCATCATGGCCTGCCATCAGTAACCTTCCTTCATTGTCGATTTCCCAATGTGTTAAACCTTCTGCATAAATCCATCCTAGCTCAATCTTCAAGCCAACACGGTATGGGCCATTCCCCATGATTTTTCCTGATAAGGGTGTTACTTTACCATTTCGAATATATGCGTTAACGGTTAGAACACTCTCGTTATTATGATTGGCATATGCGCCATTGGTTGTTTCTAAATGTAGATAAAGTTCTTTTCCAATAAGCTGATCCAGTGTTTCCTGGACTTCGTTGGTTTGTATGAGCTGCATATCTTCACACTCCAGTGCTGAATAGATGTACTTATTATAATTCAAATTCGTAAATAACGTGTATGATATGCCTATCATTTTAAAAGCGGATCGTAAAACTGTGAAAGTAGTTGATTTCTGCTCCAGGTGCTTCGCTTTCCGCGGGGCGTACGGTGAGCCCCCTTGCCGCTCTGCGCCCTAAGAGGTCTCACCTGACCGCTCGTCCCGCAGGAGTCTCGCACCTTGCGCTCCAATCAACATATCCTTGAAGCAAAATAAAACATAAATCACTAAGAAGATTTGTGTTTAAGATTTGAAAGTAGTTGGTCGGTCCACGAATGATGTCGATTTTCAGATTTACAATCACAAATGTTTTTATAGAACAAAAAAGACCGATCAAAGATGATCAGTCTTCACTAAAAATTATTTGTTTAATTTATCACGGTAAGCACCATGCCATGTTGGTCCTACGTATTGGTTGATTTCAAATCCTGCTGCAATGGCTTCTGTAATAAAATCTTTTGCTGTTAGGATGGCTTCGCGTACAGGTTTTCCTTTAGCCAACTCAGCTGTAATCGCAGCTGAGAACGTGCAGCCTGCGCCGTGTGTCCATGTTGTTTCAATTCTTTCAGATTCTAATACTTCAAACTCTTGTCCATCATAAAGAACGTCAACGGCATTTTCGTGTTCAAGTTTTGCGCCGCCTTTAACGATTACATATTTAGCACCATTGGCTTGAATCTTATGAGCAGCCTCCATCATTTGTTCAACTGTCGTGATTGGTTCCATTCCAGCTAGTTGTGCAGCTTCAAATAGATTTGGCGTTACAACAGTCGCTTTAGGTACCAATACATTTTGAAGTGTGCTAGCAAGTTCAGGGTGTAGAGGTTCTGCTCCTTTACAAACCATCACAGGGTCTACTACCACGTTTTGAAGATCATGTTTTTCAATGAGATCTGCTGTTATTTGGATAGCTTCTACGGATGCAAGCATACCCGTTTTAAGTGCATCAACACCAATTCCGGAAACAACCGTTTCTAATTGTGCTTTGAATAAATCGTTAGGAAGCAAGAATACTTCATGAAACCATTCACGATGTGGGTCTTGTGCAACTACAACGTTTAGAGCAGTCATGCCGTATACGCCTAGTTCTTGAAATGTTTTTAAATCAGCTTGAATACCAGCTCCACCGCTTGTATCTGATCCTGCAATCGTAAGTGCTTTTTTAGGTGACATCATAAAATCTCCTTTATTCTCGTTTCTCTATATGTAACAGATTATAGCAAAAAATAAGGAGAAAAGAAAAAGTAGCTGACAACGGTAAATTTCACCATGTAATCGAAGTGATTGACATATTTGTATATACAGGTTAAATTATTTTTGTAAGATGTATATACAAGTTTGGATTTTTGTGAAAACGCTTAGACACAATATAAGGATGAACAAGTTTTCATCAACTGATAGTTAAGGGTATAGAGATATATGGCTTTTTTTATCATGTGAAATGGAAACGGTTTCTAGGAGGGAACAGAATGAGCAAAATGCGTGAAACAGCTGAACAAATCGTCGAAGCTCTCGGCGGTAAAGAAAATATATCAGCAGCGACCCACTGCGTAACGCGTCTTCGTCTTGCTCTTAAAGATGAAGGTAAAGTAGACGAGAAAGCTCTAGAGAATATTGATCTCGTAAAAGGTTCTTTCTCAACAAACGGCCAATATCAAGTTGTGATTGGGCAAGGAACAGTTGATAAGGTTTACAACG
Source organism: Bacillus sp. E(2018) (assembly GCF_005503015.1). Classification (NCBI taxonomy): domain Bacteria; kingdom Bacillati; phylum Bacillota; class Bacilli; order Caryophanales; family Bacillaceae; genus Bacillus; species Bacillus sp. E(2018). The sequence goes on from NZ_SCOL01000003.1 coordinate 200,756, forward strand.
AGTTCATTGATATTACAGGGACTGGCCGCGCGTCAAAGGAAGATATCAAGGATGAGGCAAGTAAGAAGTTGAATCCTCTCCAACGAGCGATAAAAGCATTAGCAGATATTTTTATTCCGATTCTTCCTGCGATCGTAACGGCAGGTCTATTGATGGGGATTAACAACATTCTGACTGGTCCAGATATTTTTTATGATAAGAAATCATTCATTGATGTTCACCAAAACTGGGCTGATTTTGCCGGAATGATTAATTTGATCGCGAATACGGCTTTCGTATTTTTACCAGGTCTAATCGGTTGGTCCGCAGTTAAAAAGTTTGGTGGAAGTCCATTACTTGGTATCGTTCTTGGACTGATGCTTGTCCATCCAGATCTTTTAAACGCATGGGATTACGGAAAAACAAAGGATATCCCAACATGGAATTTATTCGGTCTACCTATTGAAAAAGTAGGATATCAAGGTCAAGTGTTGCCCGTTCTGATCGCATCATATTTTTTAGCGAAAATAGAGCTATTCTTGAAAAAACGTATTCCTGATGCCTTGCAGCTATTATTGGTAGCTCCAATCACTTTATTAGTAACAGGGTTTTTAGCGTTTATCGTTATCGGACCGATCACGTTTACGATTGGTAATAGCATTACAGACTTTTTCGTATCAATCTTTGATAACTTTGCATGGTTAGGCGGGTTGATCTATGGTGGGTTCTACTCATTACTTGTTGTTACAGGAATGCACCATACTTTCTTAGCAGTCGACCTGCAGCTTATCTCAAATACTGGTGGTACATTCTTATGGCCGATGCTTGCCTTATCAAATATTGCACAAGGTTCTGCAGCACTTGCGATGTTTATGGCAACACGTGATGAAAAGCTTAAAGGGCTCGCTGGAACGTCAGCATTATCAGCCTATCTTGGAATTACCGAGCCAGCGATGTTCGGAGTGAACTTACGTTTCCGATATCCGTTCATCTTCGCGATGGTTGGTTCTGCTATTGCTGGAATCGTGATCACAGTGGCCGGTGTTCGTGCATCATCCATTGGAGTAGGAGGTATTCCTGGATTTCTTTCCATCTTGCCAGGAAGCTGGGGATCATTCTTTATTGGAATGGGAATCGCGCTTGTCGTACCGTTTGTATTAACGTACCTTTATGCAAAAGTAAAAAAATCGAAGTAAGACAAATAAACAAAAACGACCGGAATGACATTATTTTATTTCCGGTTGTTTTCATTACAAAAATATATTTGGCGGTGAAAGTATGAAGAAGGAACCATGGTGGAAACGATCCGTTGTGTATCAGATCTATCCAAAGAGCTTTAATGATACGACAGGGAACGGAACAGGAGATATTGACGGAATAATAGAGAAGTTAGATTATCTTAAAGACTTAGGAGTAGACGTTTTGTGGTTAACTCCGATCTATGACTCCCCTCAACGAGACAACGGATATGACATCCGAGATTATTATAAAATCTTTGAAGATTACGGAACGATGGAGGATTTTGATCGACTGCTTCAAGAGGCACATGAAAGAGATCTGAAGATCATCATGGATATTGTAGTGAACCACACAAGTACAGAGCATGAGTGGTTTCAACAGTCACGTCTGTCGAAAGATAATCCTTATCGTGATTTTTATATATGGAAGGACTCTGTTGATAGTGAAGAGCCTTCAAACTGGGTTTCAAAATTCGGTGGATCTGCTTGGAAGTTTGATGAAGAAACAGGTCAATACTATCTCCACTTATTTGATGTCACACAAGCAGACCTAAACTGGGAAAACACAGAAGTTCGTCAAAAAGTTTATGAGATGATGAACTATTGGTTTGAAAAAGGGGTAGATGGCTTCCGTCTAGATGTCATCAATCTAATTTCAAAAAATCAAGATTTCCCTAATGATGATGGCTCTATAGCACCAGGTGATGGCCGGAAATTCTACACAGATGGACCGCGCGTGCACGAATTTATGCAAGAGATGAACAAGGAAGTTTTCTCAAAATATGATGTACTCACAGTAGGTGAGATGTCATCCACAACGATTGATCATTGCATCAAGTATACGAATCCTGAGCGGAACGAATTAAGCATGACGTTCAACTTTCACCATCTAAAAGTCGATTATCCGAACGGTGAAAAATGGAGTATTGCTGATTTTGATTTTCAAAAATTAAAGGAAATTCTTTCAACGTGGCAAGTGGAGATGCATAAAGGTGGAGGGTGGAACGCGTTATTTTGGTGTAACCACGATCAGCCGCGCATCGTATCACGTTACGGCGATGACGGTGAATACCGTGTCCAATCTGCAAAAATGCTCGCGACTACGATTCATATGATGCAAGGCACACCTTATATTTATCAGGGGGAAGAGTTTGGGATGACAAACCCTAAATTCACAACGATTGATCAGTACCGTGATGTAGAGTCGTTAAACATGTTCAATCTATTAAAAGAAGCAGGTTATACAGAAGAGGAAGTTCTCGAGATCCTAAAGCATAAATCACGTGATAATTCCCGTACACCTGTTCAATGGAATAAGAATGAAAATGCTGGTTTCACAACAGGAGAACCTTGGATACCCGTTGCGTCAAACTTTAAAGAAATCAACGCCGAAGCAGCCGTAAATGATGAAAACTCTATTTTTTATCATTACCAAAAGCTCAATAAACTAAGAAAAGATCTAGATGTCATCACATATGGTGATTATCAACTAATCTTAGAGAATCATCCTGAAATTTTTGCTTATGTTCGTAACGCTGAGAATGGTGAGAAACTTCTTGTCGTGAATAACTTCTATGGTAAAAACACGGAATTTGAACCACCAAGTTCCGTCGATCTAACAGGTCTCTCAGCAGAAGTTTTGATTAGTAACTATGAAGATACACCAGAAGATTTATCTTCCTTCTCATTACGACCGTACGAATCTATCGTTTTTCACTTAAAAAAATAATGCTACACTATGTATGGTGAATAATGATGAGAAAAAATAAATTTCAAGAGATCTATCAGGAAATATCTGCACAAATCCAAGAGGGTGTCATAAAAGCTAATACTCAGCTTCCATCTGAACATGATTTAGCAGACCAATACGAGACATCCAGGGAAACGGTCAGAAAGGCACTAAATCTTTTATCGCAAAACGGTTTTATACAAAAAATCCGTGGTAGAGGATCGATCGTTCTTGAGACAAACAAATTTAGCTTTCCTGTTTCGGGATTAGTAAGTTTTCAAGAGTTGTCAGAGTCTATGGGAAAGAACAGTGTAACGACTGTTCATGAATTTGGTTTGATCGAACCGGATGAGTTTCTTCAACAGCAGCTCCAGACAGAACCTGAAGAACTTACATGGAAAGTGATTCGTTCACGGCAGCTTGATGGAGAGACCATCATTTTGGACAAAGATTACTTCTTAAAAAAGTACGTACCAAAGCTCACGAAAGAAATTGCTGAACAGTCCATTTACGCCTATTTAGAAAATGAGTTAGGACTGAAGATCAGTTTTGCAAAAAAAGAAATTGTCGTTGTAGATTGTACAGCGGAAGATAAAGAATTGTTGGATCTTGATGATTTTAAACATATTGTTGTCGTAAAAAACTATGTGTATCTAGAAGATGCGAGCCTCTTTCAATACACAGAATCTCGTCACCGACTCGATCGTTTCCGATTTGTAGATTTTGCAAGACGGGGAAGATGATAAGTGAAGAGGGAAAACTAAAAAGCAGAGGAAATGAACATCCTCTGCTTTTTAAATTTGCCTATAACCCATTGGGACCATCACCACTGTTCCAAGTGCTACCGACTTCACCTTGCCTTACACTAGGGTCTACACTATGGGCATGTTTATCCATTCTTTTCTTTCTTCTGTAATCTATGATATATGCAAATACTAAGATTCCGATGATGAAAAGTAGTAACCACCACAAAGAAAATTCCCCCTTTTTATCAGTAAATCCTCAAGTCTAATTCATATCCCCAACATAAGTAATTTCACTGTCTTTCGAGTGACTTTTCTCTTGAATCAATGGAATGATCTCTTTTGGGTAGTAATTATATGCTGATAACCGATCGATTGGAAGCCACTGGATTTCTAATTGAGTAGAATCTGGAGAAAGCGGCTGAAAGCGTGTTGGAACCTTCTCTAAGAAAGCTTCAAAGATATGCTCTACAATATGTATTTGGTCCTCTTCTTTTTGATTCTCAACATGATTTTTGCTGATGAACTCTCGAACCCATAATAATGGGCCAACTTCTACTTTTACGCCAAGTTCTTCTAAACATTCTCGAATCACCGCGTTTGATAACGTCTCGTTAAAATCCTGTCCTCCCCCCGGAATAACATATTTTATATCATCTTCATTGCCCTTTTTTATTGTTAATACATGATTGTCATGAATGATTAATGCTTTCACTGAACTTCTAATTCTGTTCATACGATCAACCTCCATAAAGTTCTCTTCTTTAATTTACCATGTCTGTAGTGTTGACAGCTTCTGTTAAGTTCGTTAGTATTAGAACAGTTGCTAACACGCTTCAACGCGTAAAAGCGTTTAAGTAAATAAGTGTAAGAAGATGAACGGAGAGATTTACATGAAAAAAGAAATGAAATTGCCGGTGGCTCTTGGATTGTTTGCAATGATTTTTGCTGTGATGTTCACGAGTCTCGTGTATATAAAAGTAGAACCGCATATTCCACTGTTAGCCTGCTTAATCTTATTGGGAGCAGTAGGTGCTGCTTTTGGCGCACCATGGAAGACAATCGAAAAAGGAATATTAAATGGAATCATAGCTGGATTGCAGCCGATCATGATTCTTTTAACGGTAGGACTTGTTATAGCAAGTTGGATGTTAAGTGGAACAGTTCCTACATTATTATTTTACGGAATGGATATCATTCAGCCTGAATGGTTTGCAGTAAGTGCGCTTATTATCACTGTTATTGTTTCATCCTTTACGGGGAGTTCTTTTACAACGGTGGGTACAGTGGGTATAGCATTGATGGGGATCAGTCACGTGCTTGGAGTGAACCCAGCATTAGCTGCTGGAGCTATTGTCTCTGGCGCTTGTTTCGGAGACAAAATGTCACCATTATCTGACTCAACGAACTTTGCACCAGGTGTAGTGGGAGTAAATATGTTTGAACATATTCGACACATGATGTGGACTACGGTTCCAGCATTCATCCTAACTGCTATTGCCTTTTTCGTACTTGGTGGAAGTGGAGGCAATGCAAATCTTCAAGAAATCAAAGAGATTCAGTCAGTGCTTTCAAGTGAGTTCCCAATCCATCTATTAACTCTAATATCACCAGTTGTAGTACTTGTCCTGGCGTTCCGTAAACTGCCAATCATACCTATTCTTTTAGCTGGTGTAACGGTGTCAATCATCGTTGGATTTTTGTTAGTACCTGACCTTACTATGCAAAAAGTAGTTAATACCATGCAGAATGGTCTGCAAACACAGACAGGGAATGAAACAGTTGATACCATCGTTAACAAAGGTGGATTAATGTCTATGATGTGGTCGATCTCCCTTGTACTGATTGCATTAGGACTAGGTGGAGTTATTCAAGCCTTAGGAATGTTTGATCTATTGTTTGGAGCTATAAAGAACACCACACAAAAAGCGAGCAAGTTAATCGCAACTACTCTAGCATCTTCCGTAGGAATCAATTTACTTGCAGGAGAAATGTACCTTTCCATCCTGCTGCCAGGTCAGGCGTTGAAAGATGCATATATTAAATCTGGTGTTCCACTAAAGAACTTATCCAGAACGGTAGAAGATGGAGGTACACTTGTAAACCCACTCGTTCCATGGAGCGTTAGTGGTGCATTCTTTGCATCAACATTGGGTGTATCAGTTATTGATTATATCCCTTATGCATTATTCTTATGGCTGTCTCCAATGTTCACTCTACTTCTTGCATATACAGGTTGGAGTATCGGTGAAAAAAAAACGGCCACATTAGAAAATGATCATACAGCGGCATAATGATAGAGAATTAACTTAAGAAGCATCTTTGTAGGATGCTTCTTTTCTTTTGACAAAAATACGATTAACCATTATCATTATCGATAACAATAATAGAAAAGGATGATTCTGTACTATGCAAAATAAAGCAGATTTTATCTTACATCCTGTTCGAATGAAAATTATACAACAACTTTCAAAAGGGCCGGCTACCGTAATGGAATTAAAAGAATGGATATCTGAAGTTCCTCAGGCCACACTGTACAGGCATTTAAATCTACTAAGTAAAAACGAGATCATTTTTGTAGTTCAAGAAAAAAAAGTTCGTGGTGCTGTAGAACGCACGTATGCTATGAATCAAAATTCAACTTATATTACCGCCGAAGAGGCAGCTAATTTGTCCAAAGAAGAGCATATGAAAATGTTTATGACCTTTGTGTCCAATGTGACGGGCGAGGTGGAAGCTTACTTCAATGGCGATACGAATCTTAAAACAGATATTTTCGGCTATAACCAGTTGGATCTTTATTTAGATGATGAAGAGTGGGAAGAATTGAGTCAGACTATGCAGGATCTTATCGGCAAATATGTACCAAACAGACCTTCTAAAGATAAAAAGAAGGTTAAACTTGTTCAGATGTTAGTGCCTGAACCTAAGAAGAGCAATTAAAAAGAGGAAACGCTGATATATTTAGTAGAATGATTTATACTGTATGTATAACAAAAAATCCCAAGTATACTACCGTTATCAATAATGATAACATTCATATTAAATTAAAGTTAGGTGATAAAACATGAACATGACCAAATTTTATAGAAATCTATTTGAACTGAACGGACATCCCGTTGTTGCCCGTTCATTGAAAAAATTTGCACAATCCAAAGCAAGTAAACCTTTCATCCCTTCATTTGTAAAACTATATAAAATAAACATTAAAGAAGCGACTCGTGACCTTAAAGAATATCATTCTCTTCACGATGTTTTCATCCGTGATCTAAGACCAGATGCTCGCCCCGTTCCATCAGAAGCTCATGCATTTGTGAGTCCTTGTGATGCAGTGTTATCCGTAGTTGATCATCTTACGGAAGAGAGCCGTTTTACCGTAAAAGGACAGGAATATACGGTCGCTGAATTATTAGGTTCTGAATCGGAAGCAAAGAAATACAGTGGGGGACAAGTGTTTGTTTTTTATTTAAGTCCTACGGATTACCATCAAGTTCATGTTCCGGTGGATGCTGAAGTTGAGTCTGTCTATACACTAGGAAGAGAAGCTGCACCAGTCAACGAACTTGGATTACGTCATGGTCTTAGACCTTTAACACGTAATTACAGATTAGTTACTCAAATGAATGCAAGTGGACAACCTCTTGCACATGTTATGGTCGGTGCTTTGAATGTAAATACGATCGAACGTACGAATCATGAATCCGTTGTAAAAAGAGGAGATTCTTTTGGGTATTTTTCGTTCGGTTCTACTGTTGTTTTGTGTATTCCAAAAGGGGCTTTGAAGTTCACAGGAAAAAAGGGAAAAGTTAAGATGGGTGAGCTTCTTGGTGAATGGATTCCGAGAGAAGTTTAATTATCAAACTAAAAAGCTGTTTCAATTTACTTAGTAGCTCTCAATAGTAGTTGATCTCCGCTCCAGGTTGCTCGCTTTCCATGGGGCGAACGGTGAGCCCCTTGCCTAGTTGCAGTGACTAGCCCCTCGAGGTCAAAAGTTAAACGGTCAAGAAGGCAAAGTGCGCCTTCATAGCCCATTCAACTTTTGCTTGTCGGGGCTGAACGAGTCACTTCCACTTTTTCTGACTGCCGCTTTGCGCCCTTAAGGGTCTCACCTGTCTAGTTGCAGTGGCTAGCCCCTCGAGGTCAAAAGTTAAATGGTCATGAAGGCAAAAAGCGCCTTCCTAGCCCATTCACCTTTTGCTTGTCGGGGCTGAACGAGCCACTTCCACTTTTCGGTCTGACCGCTCGTCCCATAGGAGTCTCGCACCTTGCGCTACAATCAACTTGCATATGAAGAGAAAAACATAAAAACAACCTTTTGCTAAACCTCTACTTGATAACGGAACGGTTTTAGGATGAGTATATTGATTTAGTTAATAAAACATCACATAAGAAAAAGGATAAAACTTCTCGTCATGGCGAGTTCGTTTTATCCTTTTTCTGTTTCAATTTTTCCGCTCACATCACGCTGCGAGTTCTTTTTTGTCTTCTTGAACTTCTTTTTTTAGAATACCCGCGATAAAAGCGGTAACGATTGAACCGATCAGAATCGCTAATACATATAACAACGGATTTCCGTTTACGATTGGGATAACGAACGCGCCTCCATGTGGAGCGGGAAGTCCGATGCCGAATACCATAGATAAAGCACCAGCTACAGCGGAACCTATAACAGCGGCTGGGATTACACGACCAGGATCGGCAGCAGCGAATGGTATAGCACCTTCTGTAATAAAGGAAGCTCCCATGATGTAATTTGTTTTCCCTGCTTCTCGCTCTGCTTTTGTATATTTCTTTTTAAATAATGTTGTTGAAAGTGCAAGACCTAGCGGTGGCACCATACCACCGGCCATAATGGCTGCATGTGGGGCAAAGTTACCTGCATCAATCATCGCGATACCGAATGTGAAAGCTGCTTTATTGATAGGTCCACCCATATCGACAGCCATCATTCCGCCTAAAATTAAACCTAAGAATACAAGGTTTCCAGTTCCCATCCCTTTTAACCACAACGTTAATGCGTCGTTCAATGCTTTCACGGGTTCAATCACAATGAACATCATGATCAGACCGGTGAGAAGGATGCCGAATAAAGGATATAGAAGAACAGGTTTGATTCCTTCTAGTGATTGAGGCAAGCTGTTAAACAACTTTTTTAATCCAAGAACTAAATATCCTGCTAAGAAACCAGCGATTAGTCCACCAAGGAAACCAGCTCCACCTGAAGCGGCCATGAATCCTCCGACCATACCTGGCGCAAATCCTGGACGATCTGCGATACTCATCGCAATAAAACCTGCTAGAACAGGGATCATTAGAGCAAACGCGTTACCGCCACCTATTGTGCTCAGCGCTTCAGCGATCGGATGATAAGAAGGATCTTTAGGATCAGCTGCATTAATACCGAAAATAAATGAGATCGCTATTAGGATTCCTCCACCAACAACGAAGGGAAGCATGTTGGACACACCGCTCATCAAGTGTTTATAAAATCCAGACCTTCCTGGAGAAGCGGCTTTCTTTTCATCAACATTGGATGCTTCTCCATTACTTTTATAAACAGGAGCATCCTGATCTAACGCTTGCTGAATGAGCTGTTGAGGCTTTCGGATTCCTTGAGCTACTGGAACTTGAATCACATGTTTACCGTTGAAGCGTTCTAACTCAACTTGTTTGTCTGCAGCGACAATAATCGCATGAGCTTCATCAATATCTTCTTTTGTAAGTGCGTTTTTAATTCCGCTCGAACCATTTGTTTCTACTTTTAAGTTGACGTCCATTTCCTTCGCTTTTGCTTTTAGAGCATCAGCTGCCATATACGTATGAGCAATGCCTGTAGGGCAAGCTGTAACGGCTAGTATTTTTTGTTTTGAAGTAGTAGAGGTAGGGTTTTCTTCTTTTTCCACCTCTTTTTCTTTTGCATCGATCGCATCTAAAATCTCGTTTTCAGTTGTTGCGGATTCAAGACTTTTTCTAAAGTTAGGGTCCATTAAAAAGCTAGAAAGTCTGGAAAGTGTCGCTAAATGATCGTTATTAGCGCCTTCATAAGCGGCGATCATAAAGAAAAGATGTGCGTTCTGGCCATCCAAAGATTCATAGTCGATGCCATCTGTTGAACGACCAAAAGCGATGGCAGGCTCGCTAACGGCATTCGTTTTTGCGTGTGGTATGGCTATTCCTTCTCCAATTCCCGTCGTACTTTGGCTTTCTCTTGCTAAGATGGCTTCTTTATATGCACTTTTATCATTTAGTTTTCCAGCTGTATAGAGTTTCTCAATCAGTTCATCTATGACTTCTTCTTTCGATTGAGATTGTAAGTTTAATAAGATTGTATCTTTCGTTAATACATCCGTAATTTTCATCTTAATTCCTCCTCATTACCGTATTTCTTCTATAATGATCTGTTTTCGTAAAGATTCTACCTGTTCTAATGTGCACAAGTCTTCTGAAAAAGCAGTAGCACTTCCTGCAGCAACTCCATATGGGAACGCGGAAGCATAGTCGCGTTCTTGGGTAATCTGAGAAAGAAATCCGGCTACAACCGAATCACCAGCACCTACTGAATTTTTAACGGTTCCAACGGGTACGTTTGATATGAGGACAGTATCTTTGTTAAGAAAGATTGCGCCATCTCCAGCCATAGAAACGATGACATTTTGTACACCGGCTTCTAACAACTTCTTGCCATAGAAAATAGCATCTTCTTTAGTGTGAACGTCTGTTTGAAAAAGTTCCCCAAGTTCATGGTGGTTGGGCTTAATTAAAAATGGCTGATATTTTAAGGTCTTACGAAGTGGTTCTCCAGCCGCATCAATGACAACATGAACGCCTTTGTCCTTACACTTATTAGCAATATCGGCATAAAAATCATCTGAGATGGATGGTGGAATGCTTCCTGCGAGAAGAAGGAAATCACCTTTACTCATGTTATTGATCTTTTGAAGCAAATTTTGCTGGTTTTCCATAGAGATAACAGGTCCTTGACCATTAATCTCCGTTTCTTTATGAGACTTGAGCTTTACATTAATTCTTGTAACTTCTGAAACCTCTATAAAATCATGCTGAATGTGATCTTGTGTTAAAAAGTCTTTGATAAAAGCTCCTGTAAAACCACCCGTGAAACCAAGTGCAGTACTTTCGATCCCAAGGTGTTTCAGGACTCGTGAAACGTTGATTCCTTTTCCTCCAGGGAAAACAAAAGTTTCTGACGTGCGGTTTAACTGTCCTTCTTTAAAATCCTCCACTCGAGCTACATAATCAATGGACGGATTCAGTGTGCAAGTATAAATCATGATGTCACAACCTTTATTTCTGTCTTGTCTTGAAAGTCATAGATGACGTCATCATCAATATCGTCTGTTATAATGACCGCCTCATTCAATTCTGCTACTTTTGAAAACGAAGTCTCATGAAACTTCGTATGATCAGCTAATATGAATGCTTTTTGTGAAAGAGAAATCGCTAATCCTTTTACTGCGGCCTCTTCCGGATCGGGTGTCGTGAAGCCTGCTTCGATATGGATGCCGTTCATCCCAAGGAATACCTTGTCAAACCGATAGGCGCTTAAACTTTTAATCGCACTGCTTCCCACAAGTGCTTTTGTTTTAGACTTAACTAGACCGCCTATTAAGTACGTCTTAATCTCGTGTTCACTTAACGCTTCGAGGTGGGAGATAGCATTTGTAACAACCGTTATCTCTTTATTTTTAAGATAAGGAATCATCTTTAGAGTTGTCGTTCCTGCATCGAGATAGATACAATCTCCAGTCTCAATTAAGTCGCAGGCATATTGTGCAATTTTTTCTTTTTCTAAAGCGTTTCTCTCGGATTTTTCAAAAATGCTCAATTCCTCACTTTTTTGATGAGTAAGTGATGCTCCGCCATGTACGCGTTTTAACTTCTTTTCTCTCTGCAACTGACTTAAATCTCTGCGTATCGTAGACTCAGAGGACGCTGTTGCTTCAACGAGTTCTTGTATGGTTACTACTGACTTTTCGCCTAATACTTCAATAATCTTACGATGTCTTTCAGGTGTAAGCATCCTGACACCTCCAAATGTTCTTTATCTTTGAAACTAGTGTAACGTAAGCCCTTACATTTTTCAATCATAAACAATCAAAAATAACCAAAAACAATCACATCCAAAGTATTCCATTTGTTTTTGGTATAATGAGGGTACATAAAAAGCTGAAGGTTGTGAAAACATGAGCAGTATAGAATTACATACAGATTATCCAAAAACGAGGGTATCTTTGGCAGAGGATCTTCGATTATTGGGGCTGGAAAAAGGAATGACCGTTATCGTTCACTCTAGTTTGAAGTCACTAGGATGGGTGGTAGGAGGACCTGTGGCCGTTGTACAAGCGTTAATGGACGTTATTACAGAAGAAGGAACACTAGTTATGCCTACACATACGGCTCATTATTCTGATCCAGCAGGGTGGCTGAACCCGCCGGTTCCAAAGGATTGGTGGCCGACAATAATAGAAGAGATGCCTGCATTTGATCCAGTTGTAACACCGACATATTTTATGGGAGCGATTGTAGAAGCATTTCGTACGTTTCCTGGTGTTATAAGAAGTAATCATCCAACAGAATCTTTTGCTGCCTGGGGTGAAAATAAAGAAACGATCATAAACAATCATTCAGTAAATTTCGGTTTAGGCGAACAGTCACCTCTTGGGAGGGTTTATGAACTTCAGGGTCATGTTCTTCTGCTAGGTGTAGGTTATGATTCGAATACCTCGATGCACTTAGCCGAGCATCGCGTACCGTCACCGAAAACAGAAGAAAATGCAGGTCCAATTTTTAGCGATGGAAAAAGAGTATGGAAGTCGTTTACTCAAATCTCTTATCGAGAGGAATTATTCGAAGAGATTGGAGAGGTTTACGAGCAAAATAGTTATCCAGTCAGAAAAGGAAAAGTAGGGATGGCTGATTGTCGATTGATTTCACAGAAAGAAGTGGTGGATTTTACAGAGAATTGGCTAAATCAGTATGACCAAAGTAATAAACCGATTGAGCATGCTTAATGTTGTGAAAAGAAGGGTATGTTTAGTAGCAAATCCAATGAAATGAGGGAATTGCGATGAGGCGTTCCGTTCCAGCCACAATTATTTCATTCATAGTCGGTATCATTCAGCTAATCTTAATTTTACGTTTTATTTTTCAACTTTTTAATGCAAATGAAGGAGCAGCTTTCGTACAGCTCATATACGGACTGAGCCAACCACTTCTTTTGCCATTTGCAGCAATTTTCCCAAACATCGAACTAGCCAATGGATTCGTAATCGAACTGTCAACGATCGTTGCAATCATTGTGTATGGCGTAGTGGGCATGCTACTAAAAAGGCTTTTCTCAGTAAGAAAAGCAGATCACGTTCATCGTGAAACGGTAATTAGAGAAGAACCCGTTATCCGAGACGAGGCAACGACTAGAGAAAAGAGAATCATACGAGAAGAAAGAAGATAAAACCAGAAAACGTACACCAGCAAGTTCGGTGTACGTTTTTTTGTTATTAAAATTAATTTCTCAAGAAGTGTTGCTATTCTATCTTGTTTTCCTTACTTCTTCATTGCAAGTTGATTGAAGCGTAAGGTTGCCGACTCCTGCGGGACTGGCGGTCAGGTGAGACCCTTAAGGGCGCAAAGCGGCAGTCCGAAAAGTGGAAGTGACTCGTTCAGCCCCGACAAGCAAAAGTTGAATGGGCTATGAAGGCGCACTTTGCCTTCTTGACTGTTTAACTTTTGACCTCGAGGGGCTAGTCACTGCAACTAGACAGGAGGCTCACCGCCTGCCCCGCGGAAAGCGAGCAACCTGGAGCGGAAATCAACTACATCCAATCTCAGCATCGAAATGGTAAAAGCTATTCAAATTCTTATATATTATGCAATCGTAATCACTTCATATGTAGCAGAAAGCTCTACAAAGTGTGCCATTCCTGAAATTTCCCCAGCCGCAAGCTCATTTTCTACGTTATAGTGGTCAACACATGTTTTGCAGGCGAACACTTTAACACCCTTATCTTCTATTTCTTTTAGGTGCAGCGAACATAAAGACTGCTCTGTGAGGCAATATACGCCACGATTCATGAAAAAGATCGCCGCAGGAAGATCGGATTGTTGCTTCAAAACAGTAAAATACGTTTCCATTACGTTTTCTCCAAGAGCAGGATCGTTGCCAGTACCAAATGAGTCAGTTGTTACAAGAATGATTTTGTTCTGCACGTCAAATCACGCCTCTCTCATATTCTTTTGGCGACAGCCAATTTGTTTGTGTGAATTATACCATGCTTTGTTTAAACAAAGTCAGAGTTTGTTATGCTAGAGAGAGGAGGTTGATGATTATGAATGAATCCCTTTTTAACGTGATCGAAAAAGAAGAAGGACGTCGAGCAACTTTTGAAGTCCTTGAATATAAACAGTTGCCTGTAACAAGTGCAGGTTCGAGTTCTTCGTACTATGCCAAAGAAACGGGAATATCGTTAAAACAAGTTCGGATTACATTGCGCCAAGGAGCTGTACAAGCTGAGGCGGGAGCATTGCAGTTTATGAAAGGTGATCTAGGTCTGAAAAGCAATGCCGGTGGTGTTGGAGGGTTCATGAAGAAGATGGCTTCCAACATTTTGACGGAAGAATCTCTGTTCAAACCATTATACGAAGGAACAGGAGAAATCTATTTAGAGCCCTCATACGGTCATTACTTATTGTTAAACTTAAACGACGAAGAAGTTGTTGCAGATCACGGAATGTTTTACGCAGCAGAACCATCCGTGCAATTAGGTGTTGCTAGACAAAAACTAACGTCTTCTATAAAAGGAGAGGACGGACTGTTTCAAACGAGATTAAGAGGCTCAGGATTTTGTGTGCTTCAGAGCCCGGTTCCGGTTCAACAGATCATGAAGATACAGCTTCATGATGAAAAACTGCAAGTGGATGGTAACTTTGCTCTCTTAAGAAAAGGGGATATCGATTTTTCAGTAAAACGAGCGTCCTCTTCAATCATTGGATCTGCGACAAGTGGTGAAGGTTACTTGCATGTTTTTGAAGGAACTGGCGAAGTGTGGATAGCACCGACACTAGGGAAATAAAAAGAAAAGCTGACATAAAAGGTTGAACGTATCACCTTTCGTGTCAGCATTTTTTATGGGCTTTCATGTACATACAAAAACGAAATGTTGCACCTACTCTTCAAACTGCCCGTTGTTCGTAACGACATTGACAGTATTGGCGTTACTGTCTTTCTCAAGACTATTATCACTTTGATTAGTCACGACTTCTATAGGTACAGTTGGATTTATAACTTCTCCGCCATTTTTGTTAACGGATATGGTTAAGATGCCATTCGTATATTGTGCTTTAACGTCTTCGTTTCGAAACATAAAAGGCAGTTGGACGAATCGCTCTGTTCGTTTCATTGCCTTTCTTTGTTGAAAGTGCCCTGTTCGTTTATTTTTTGTTGACCGTATCTCTTCGCGTTGTGCTTTAATCTGAAGTCCTTGGTTAAGGATCTCAATCTGAAGGTCTTCAGGGTTATAGTCTTTTAGGTTCGCACGAATCTTGTAATCGTCTGTTGTCTCTTCTGTATCCACTTCAAACGACATCTGGTCTGCAAATTTCTCGAACTGATTGAGCCCTTTGTTGACGTATTGGTCAAAAGAATTTAGCCAGTCATCCATAGAACGGTTATTAAAAAAAGGCATCAATGGACCTTTGCCTAACATCTTTATACCCCCTAAGCATTGCCGGCATTATTAGAGTCAAAAATATCAGGATCTAATGTGTTTGTTGCATTAACTACATTGGTTGTTTGTATAAAATTCCCTGTGTTTCCTCCGCCAGAGCCGTTGTATCCTTTTCCTGTTGATTTGGGATTGATAACGAGCGTATCACCAAAATTCACAACCCCTTCTGCCGCATTAATATTAATAGGAGCTACAATTAAACAGGGCACTTTTAGCACCTCCCTTTTTCTGAAAAATAACGATTGTGACGTCGTCCTTTACAGTTAAGTTATGTAGGTAGAAGCCTAAAGGTGAATGGTACTGTTTAAGCACAAAAGATTGGGCGGATGCATATCATGTGAGAAGTACTTGAAAGTGGGGATGAACGTATATGCCAGCAATTGTGGGATCTGTATCAGTAAACTCCATATCGAGCGGCAGCGTTTTTCATGTGGGAGACGTCCAGACCATATGCCCAGTTAGTTACGCAAAAACGTATGCAGGGGCGGGATCTTTTAATACAGGAGATAATCTTCGTTTGGAGAATGGCTATAATGTTACATTTACACAAGACCCTGATGTAAATGACAGCAATGCAGCAGCAAATTTTTAAACAACAAGCAAATTCCTTAGGTAGAAGGCATACATCTAACTAAGGAGCTGATTGTATGAATGAAGAGAGCAACTATTACTTGAGCAAGCTTCAACAGATGATCCTCGATCAGAATGACAAGATAAGAGACTTAGAAGACCAGATAAAAGCTTTAAAGAAACAAGTGAGCGATCTATCGTCCCAACCTCAAAATGTAGAATATAAGTTTGATCAATTAAAGATAGAAAAACTCGAAGGTACCCTGCACATTGGACTTGGGTCTTCAGATGATAGCAAAGACTTGATCGAACAGTTCAATATTGGTCAGAATACCCTTCAGATGCCAGGAAAGATGGAGCGTAGTACGATTGAAAATCCAAACTACCGAGAGATGATTCAAGTGATGGATGGCTTTTTTGAAAAAGAAGCTCCTGTTTATTTAAAGTCACTTGAAAGTAAAATGAACATTCCTTTAGATGAACCTTATCGAATCTTCATTTTAGAAGATGTACAGCGACAAGTTCCAGGGAGAATCAAGCACTATCTCACAAAGTATGAACCGAAAGATGAGCGTGGCAGAAGGGATATCATTCAAAAAACAAAAGAGGATATCTATCGTGGTATCGAAACTTTTATTGTTCATTTACGAGATTCTAAGTCTACTGGAGGGGATGAGAGTGAAATTTTGCGTAACCAATCATGAGTTATTTGTAGGAGAGATTCATATTATAGGTGTAGGTTTATCGTCAGTCGTATTGATCGGAGATACAGATTGTATCAGTCTAGGATCTGCTTTTGACACACCTCCGGAATCTTTAGTCTTAGGTACATCACTTGTTCCACTATAGAGGTGTATAATGTATCGAACATCTGTCGTTGACTGTGTCATTTTAAATTCTCTTGCGAACTCAGGTGTCCTGCAAACAGGAGATACTGACAAGATCAATAGTTTTTCTGCAGCTCTTGCTATCCAGAGAGAAAGTACAAAGTTTGGAACGTTCAATGTTCCATACAGCAAATATAAAGTTTTTTCACAGCCGGTATTAGTTCCAGTTTGTCCGGTGTATAAGATTAAACAAACGTATCATGCGAACCCATATATCAGAGTTGGGAAAATAGATATTCTTGGGGTGTCGAGTTCATCGATCCTTCATATTGGCTCAGTCCATGATATAAAACTTCAATCTCGTGTTAAGCATGTTCGTAATTTCTTAACGAATCCTAATCCGGAAAGTGAGGAGGAGGAAACATGAACCTTTTTGTTAGTCAGACGATTGTTATTCAACAGATAAGAGTGGATGGCATACAAAACTCATCTGTGCTCCAAATAGGAAGCGCCGGGGTTATACAGCCGATTTCGCAATTATTTAACACAGGCGGTTTTACAGGTCCTGCCCCTCAGATTCCGGATCCGGATACTGCTCCTTCTGTTCCTTTAGGGCCGCCTTCATAAGAGGTGATTGAATTGGACACTTGGAAACAAATGATGGACTGGAAAAGGATGGCCGAAGAATATTTTGGTGATCAGTTCTTTACACCGAATCAAAATCAAAGATCGAATAACAATCAAAATAATGAGAGTCCTCTTTGCAACATCTATGACACACCACAGGAAATTTGCTGTGTTTTGGCACTGCCTGGTTTGAATCGAACAGAGGATGTTGAAGTGATGGTTGACCCGTTTAAGCTGACTGTACAAGGAAAGCTATCATTAACGTTAGATTCCTATCATTTAAGTTCAGAGGAATTCCAGCTAGGGGCATTTAATCGAGAGATTCATTTGCCAGAAAAGGTTCTTCAAGAGCCTGTGCAGGCTTTTTATCGAAAAGGGTTATTATTCATTCGCTTATTAAAAGATACACGACCTGGAGCGAATCAGCGAAAGGTAAACTTAAACTGGGTGCAGGAATAGTGAGCGTGTTCTTGACGGCTAGATATGAACTACCTTACAATATAGGAAAACAACGGAAGGAACAGGTGTATACGTCCAATGCGCAATTAATCTGATTTTAGCCATTTACTTGAATAGAAAAAGTAGAACGCTAGATAGGATTTCTCTGCCCATTTTTAGGACTTCATTACAGGCCTGTTTTTTTGTGATACTTATTTTGGCTTGGGCAGACCTCTCTAGTTAATAGGGGAGGTTTTTTTATGCTTTTATTAGAAGCGAAGCATTTAGAAAAATCGTATGATGGAAAATTAATTTTAAAGCAAACAGAACATCTGCAACTTTTTGCTAACGACCGAGTAGGTCTTGTTGGTTTGAATGGTACTGGAAAGTCAACGTTTCTCAAATTACTCGCTGAAACTGAGGATAGAGATACAGGGTCCGTGCAGCATTACGGAACATTAGCCATCGTAAATCAGTTTGACCAAGAAGAGCAACGTATTACTTCTAAAAGTGAAGCCGCTTGGAAGCTTCAAGGTAAAAAGTATGACACAATGAGCGGTGGTGAAAGAACGCGTTCCCAAATTGCCGCTGCTCTAGAACAAGATCCAGATATCCTTATCTTAGATGAACCAACGTCTCATCTTGATGTCGAAGGAATGGATCAATTGGCAGAAGTGCTTCAACATTTTAAAGGAGCCCTATTGCTTGTCTCTCATGACCGTGTATTTCTAGATACGGTATGTACGAAGATCATCGAGATCGATCAACAAACGTTCACAACATATCCAGGAAACTACTCAGATTATTTCATTCAAAAAGATCAACAACTCAAGCGAAAACATCTTGAATATGAACAGTATATTAAAGAAAAACATAGGCTAGAGAAAACAGCTAAGGAAAAAGCATCAAAAGCGAAAGAAATGAAGAACAAACCGGCACGCATGTCTTATAGTGAAGCGAAGCTAGGAAAAGGAAAACTTCAAAATGCAAAGCGTTCACTTGAAAAAAAATCGAAAGTAATCGAAAAAAGAATTGAAATGCTCGATAAAAAAGAAAAGCCAAAGAAGCAACAAAACGTGGAATTCGATATACAACGATTCTCTAGAATTCATGGAAAACAAGTTCTAGCTGTTAAAGAGCTTTCTTTAGGATTTGATGGAAAAAAACTGTTTCAAAATCTTACGTTCTCTATAAAACCGGGGATGAAGATCGTTTTGACAGGTAAAAACGGAACAGGAAAATCTACCTTGCTGCAAGAAATCTATAACGGAAATGAAGCGATTGAAAAATCCAATCAGCTTAAAATAGGCTACTTTCATCAACATCTTAATATTCTAGATCCACAAAAAAGTATTCTTGAGAACGTGATGGAAGAAAGTCTATATGAAGAAACATGGGTAAGAACAATCTTGGCAAGAATGTTGTTTAAACGTGAGGATGTTTTTAAACGAGTAGAAGTCTTAAGTGGCGGCGAAAAGATGAAGACCGCTTTAGCCAAACTTTTCTTAAGTGACTTCAATGTATTATTGTTAGATGAACCTTCCAATTACTTGGATTTATTTACAAGAGAAGCGTTAGAAGAAGTCTTGGTAGCCTATCCTGGTACGTTTATCATAGCAACACATGACAGACGTTTAATGGAAAAGACGGCTACACACGTTTTAGAGCTGCAGCCACCTAAGGCATACTGGTTCGAAGGAAACTATACAGAGTTTAAGAAACGACGAAGCGAAACTCAAAACGAGCAGGATCACGATGGTGATGAGTTGTTAAAGCTGGAGTTTGAGATGACGGAATTGATCAGTCAGCTTTCCACCTGCTCAGATATCACTAAAAAAGGTGAGCTCGACCAGCGATATAATGAGTTGCTGCATAGAATAAAAAAGTTAAGGTCATAAAAAAAGAGCCGTTCAAATGAGAACGGCTCTACTTGTTTTTATCTACTTTTATTGGTGGTTCTTCTTGATCATCAATTCCTGAATCATAACCGATCTGATTTAGATCCTTTTCGTCAGCTACTGTACCTCCGGCCATTCCTTCGTTCATCATTCGGTCAACGTCTAAGTATAAATCTTTCTTACCTTCATTTTCTTTATCTCTTTTTGCCATGTTAATCAGCCTTTCTGTTTGAACTAGTATTAGAATGTCCCAATTTGAAACTTATTTGCAGCTAAGCCGTATAAAATCACAAGTGTAAATCGAATTTATATAGATTCAATAAAGATAAATAAAGATAAATTCTAAAGAAATGAGGAGATCGGAATGAAAAAGACAATATTGGCTGTACTTTTATCGTTTAGTGTTCTTACAGGGTGTTCAGCGGTGGAAGACGTAACGAACGGAATTAATTATGTACCTGAAGCAACTGAATATATAAACGAAGTGCAACAATTTTCAAAAGAGATTCCTTCGTTAGCAGAGAAAGCTGTCTCAGATCAAAATGCACGTGTTGAGTTAGAAAAGGCACTTGAAGAAATGAATACTACGATTGAAGAATTTAATGAATTATCCCCACCTTCTGTATTTGAAGATATTCATAATCAGGTGATGGAACATAATCAAACGTTCCAAGATGGAATTGATAAGTACCTAACAGCTGTAGAGAACGGAGAACTAACTCCTGACTTTTTGGAACAGAGTGGGTTGTTAGATGATGTCAAAGTATACACTGACTTATTAAACGATATTAAGCAATTAGGCGAGTAATACTTTTTTCTTACTTTTGCCCATTTATTTAAAATTTCATGTTACATTTCGACTAAATTCGGGAATATGACAATGAGATAATTGGTGAGGGTGGGTAAAAGAATGGACGACTATCATATTAAGATTGAAGATTATATGCAGCTATTGAAGAAAAGATACAAAAAGGGAAGACTTCAGGCGAAACAATATCGAAAACGATTAGAGCTCATTCATCTCTGGCACATGCGAGGCGTGGTTAAAGTGCCAAAGGAATAACTTGAAAATAACCAGTCTTTGACGATAAATGTATAAACACGACTAGTCTTGGCAGGTGCAACATGAATTTAATAAATAATTCGTTCAAAAAAGCTAGGCATACTAAATTTGATTATTTCTATCATATTGTTTTTGCCGTTCTATTCTGTTTATACAGTTTCCTTATGCTTTTTTCCAGCAAATTGCTGGGTTTTTTGTTTTTTGTTTATGGACTACTCTTATTAGGACATACCGTATGGAAGGGAATTCGAACACGTTATTCCATACCTTATATCTTGTTCGGACTAACCATACTTTTTTTTAGCAGATTGTTTTGGTTAGAAGCATTTTCCGTATTGCCTGTATTCTTTTATGAAATTTTCCAGATCGGATTTTTCCTTGGTATCGTCATTGGGATATGTTTACTTTATGGCCTAATGTTTAAAGGAGCACCTTTAGCTAACAAACTTCAAACCCACGGTGTTCATAGCATGTACTTTATTACAGGAAGTCTCTTACTTCCGTATACATGGATCTTTAGCTATGGGGCAGTCATGCAAGGAAATGATAGCAGTCTCATATGGGCATTGCTTATCCTTCTGCTATGGGGGACGTTATATTTTGTACAACTGGTTACTTATCACAATAAAATCATGCAAGTAGCATTGTTTGCAATAAATATAGGTATAGGATGCTGGACGATATACAGATGGACAAACATTTTGACATAAGAAAAAAGAAGCCTTTTTTGAACTGCACCCCTTAGAATGTGTCTAAGGGGTGCAGTTCACTTTTGAGGGCTTCTTTTTTTAGTTTCTTCTTAATTTAGCAAGTAGATGTAAAATTTCAAAGTACAGCCAGATTAACGTAACCATAAGTCCGAAGGCACCGTACCATTCCATGTATTTAGGCGCCCCACGATCTGCTCCATATTCAATAAAATCAAAATCCAAAACTAAATTAAGTGCAGCAATCACTACAATAAATAGGGAAATTCCAATCCCGATCGGACCTGTGCTGTGTAGATAAGGAACACTCATTCCGAAAAAACCTAAAATAAAACTGGTGAGATAAACAAGCATGATTCCCATAGTCGCTGAAAAAACAATCAATCGGAAATTCTGAGTCACTTTTATGATCCTAAACATATATGCGAGTAACAAGGCAAACAACGTTCCAAAAGTTAAAGCAACAGCTTGTAATGTAATACCATTAAATTGAGCCTCATAGTTGGCTGATATTCCACCTACCGCAAGACCTTCCAGTGCGGCATATACCGGTGCAAGTAATGGTGCTGTTTTAGGTACGAATGCAACGATTAATGCCGTGACCAAGCCTCCGACCAAACCAATCACGATTAAATGACCGATCGGGTTACCTAAGTTGTATTGATACCAAGAAAATATTGCAGATGCCATCAAGATAAGCAGAAGAATAAACGTTTTGTTTACTGTTCCTGATAAAGTCATTTTCTTGCTAAAAGACGTCCCCCTGAATTTATCAAAAGTAGAGCCTTTTAAAGCAGGATTCGCACTTCTCAAGTAAAATCCCTCCTTCTTTTCATACTTAAAGTACGTGCAAGCAACATCAAAGTTTCATTCGTTATAATAACTGGCCACGTTAACAATCATTATAAGGGTATTTCCTATTGAAGAAAAAAGAATTAGGGAATATTGACTATTTTAGACAAAGACCGACAAAAATTTAACGATATGGAAGTATTATATAGTTGAAAGAAGGGAGGTGAATGTATGCGTATATTAAACCTCATTATGCAGGGGTTAATCGCGGGTGCCGTCCTTTTTATTCCTGCAGAAGTGTTTGCAGAGAAAGAAGATGCGGAGAAACGGAATCAAAATGCTGAGCGAAACAATCAGCAAGTCGTACAGCAAGACAAAGTGACAGATCGTGTTCCTGTGCAAGCAATAAAACCAGTAGGAACAGCGTTGAAAACAAAGCCGACTGAGAGTAAGGATAAAGCGGAGTTGAATAAATCTCAACCTAAGGATTCTGAAAAACGATCTGAAACAAAGCTGCACAAACAAGTTCCGATTTCTAAACAGAAAAGTTCTCAAAATGCAAACTACCGAAGCGGGGTAAAAAAATCAGATCCTAACCGACAAACTAAAGAACTTGTCCCGATGAAGAAGACTGAAAAAGTGAATCAGGCAGAGCGTTCTGATTTAAAAAAGGCTGAATCATCAAGTGCTATACATAGAAAAACAGTGATAAACAAATCCGTTTCAATAAAAGAATCGGTAAAGGTACTTAAAAAGAACTCTGCTCCATTAAAAGAGAATGTTAGTCAACCACCAATGGAAGAGGGTTTTTCTCCTTTATCAAATAAGGAGTCTTCAAAAGTACCAACACATCCTGTTTCAAAGGTAATTCCTGCAACTACAGGACAAGGATCTCCCTCATCAACAAACCATACGGATGGTGGGGCCGGAACAACGTCATTAGCTAACTTTAAAGCTAGCTTAATGTTGCCGATTATCTTTGAAGATGGAGAAAAGGTTTCTGTGTATTTTGGCAGAATGGACCTCTTAAGAAGTCAGTGGGTGAACGCACCGCCAGGAAGACCACCGGAAAGCGCTCTTTAATTTTTCAAGAAGATTGTGATGAAACCAACTATCTGAAAATTTAAGGAGCGAATTTAAAATGAAAAAAGTCAACCGTACATTTGTAAAATCTATCGTATTTGCTGGAACATTAACTCTTGCAACTGTTGTAGGTACAGGTGCTGCTGAAGCAGCTGGGCACCAATCAGAAAAGGCTATCGCAGTTCAAAGTGCAAAAGGATCTCAAGGTAACGTACAAGCTAAGGATGAAAAGTTTGAAAAACAAGCTAAAGTTACTGTAAAGATTCAAAAACCAGTTAAGGTTGAAAAGCCAGCCAAATCTGAGAAAGCTGCTATTAAGCCAGAAAAAGCTGAAAAAGCTGAAAAACCTGCAAAAGATAAGAGTCATTCTCAAGCTGCTGAACATGCAAGTGAAAATGCAAAGAAACACGCTGCTCCAAACTCAGCGGTTCATGCTGTACCGACTAAAACAGAAGAGCCAGTTGTAACAGAGCCTGTAACTGAAGAGCCAGCAGAAGTAGTGGTGCCTGTTGAGGAAGAAGTAATTGAAGTTGAAATCCCTGAAACAGATACTGAAGAAGGCAAAACGGAAGATACAGTGACTGAAGATGAGGATGCTACTCGCAAAGAGGATCTTGAAGTTGATACTGACGAAAATGCAGTGAAAGAAGACGACGAAGACTCTGAAGACGAAGCAGTTCAAGAGGAAAATGAAGATAACCCAGTCAAAGAAGAAGAGAAAACAGATGTTATTGCTGACGATGATGCAGTAAAAGAGGACGATGATTCTAACGAAGAAGATTCTGAAGATGCAGAAGAAGTAAAAGAAAACAAATCTCTTCAAAATAAAATCAACTCTAATGCGTTTGAGCGTTCAAATGAAAACGCAAAATTGCATGCTGCACCAAATGCTGCTGTACATGCTGAAGAAGTAACAGAAGAAGCACCAGCGACGGAAGAAACTGCGACTGAAGAAGTAGCAGAAGAAGCACCAATAACTCAAGAGACTACAATTGAAGAAGACGTGATTGAAGAAGAAACGGAAGTTCAAGAGAATAAATCTCTTCAAAACAAAATGAACTCTAATGCATCTGAGCGTTCAAATGAAAACGCAAAATTGCATGCTGCACCAAATGCTGCTGTACATGCTGAAGAAGTATCAGAAGAAGCACCAGTAACTGAAGAAACTACGACTGAGGAAGTAGTAGAAGAAGCACCAGCAACTGAAGAAACTGCAACTGAAGAAGAGGCAGTAGAAACTCCAGCAACTGAAGAGACTACGACTGAAGAAGAAGTAACGGAAGAAGCTCCGGCAACTGAAGAAACTACGACTGAAGAAGAAGTTTCTGCACTTTTGAACAAGATTCGTTCATTAGCAGCTGAGCAAGCTTCTGAAAATGCAAAGTTACATGCAGCTATTAACGCGGCAATTTTAGCAGTTGAAGATGTTTTAGAAGAAGATGCTTCAGAAGTTGTTGAAGTACCTGCAACTGAAGAAGAAACATTTGAAATCATAGTAGAAACTGAAACAAAATAGTAAAAATGAAGTCAGGGATTCGCGGTCCCTGGCTTTTTTGTACTCAAATATTCTTTTATAAGTCTTCGGAAAAATTTATAAGTCTTCAAACTATTTTATAAGTCCTCAAAAAAATTTATAAGTCTTGAAATGGTTTTTATACGTCTTCAGCTTTTAGAGATCACATCACCATGCAATGACTATATATTCCAACGTTTTCTTTTAAATGTTCAGGGAAGTATATTCATAAAGACGCAAGGAGGTGGGATAGTTGCTACAAAAAGGTGATGTTGCACCTGATTTTACGTTACCATCCACATTAAAAAAAGATATTTCGTTGTCAGACTATAAAGGGAAGAAAAATGTTCTTGTAGCTTTTTATCCGTTAGATTTCACACCTGGTTGAATTAAGGAAATTACCTCTTGGAAAGAGGATTATAAACGATTTGAAGATGCGAATACAGAAGTGCTCGCGATCAGTGTTGATCACATATACTCACATAATGTTTTTGCAGCAGCTTTAGGAACCCTGCCTTACCCCCTTTTAGCCGATTGGCATAAGAAAGTAACAAAGAAGTTTGGTGTTCTTAATGAAGAAAATGGGACGGCTATTCGTTCATGTTTTGTCATTGATAAAGAAGGTATTGTTCAACTTAGTAATCATACGTTTGATGCGAATGAACCGCTTCAGTATGAGGAAGTATTTAAAGCTTGTGAATCATGCGGAAAAGGAGAGTAACTATGGACAAGGAATTCAAGAACCAAAAACCTGTTGAAGATCCTACTGCTCATGCAGAACAAGAGATCAACGCTTATTTTTATGATGAGAATCAACAAACCGATGGCCATCCTACTGATTACATGAATAGTGAGATGCCTGCAGTTAATATTGCTAAACCTGATGATGAAAAATAGGCTGCTTCTTAGCAGCTTTTTTATTTTGTTGCTTAATTAGCATATCTTCTGAAACCGGCAACACATAAGTAATGTTGTGGTACTATATAAGCAGAAGTATGCTGATATAGGAATAGGAAGGAACAGCTGAATGAATATATTTTTAACTGGAGCAACTGGTTTTCTAGGTGGTCGCTTAATTCAAAATCTGGCGCGTGAAGGTCATACACTTTATGTGTTAGCGCGAAACTTACAAAAAGCTGAACAGCTTCTTCATAAGACAGCTGATTCAAACGGCGTTATTCATATTATTCAAGGGGATATCACAGCTCCTCACTTAGGAATGACGAAGGAAGCGGAGCAAGAGCTTGCAGATAAAATGGATGTATTTTATCATATGGCTGCCCTTGTGAAATTTGACTTGGACCTTAAAGATGAACTTTTTCAAATAAATTATACAGGTACTCAACATGCACTTCAGGCTGCAAAGAAAATGGGTGTATCGCATTTCTATTATGTAAGCACCGCTTATACTCTTGGCAAAAACGAATATGCCAAAGAAGAATTGCACAGTATGAACAATGCCTTTAACAATCCTTATGAAGAAAGCAAGTGTAAAGCAGAGCACTTATGTATGGAGTTTAAAGGTAGTTTTGACGTAAGTATCCTAAGACCTGCGATTATTATTGGTGACTCTAAAACAGGAGAAGCGGACTCTAAGTTTACGCTGTATGGTTTACTCCGAAGCCTTGAAGTCTTTAAGAAAAGGTTTCAGAGAAAAGGAATGGGAGATCGCGTGTTTCACTTATTGTGTGAAGAAGGCAGTACGCAGAATCTTGTTCCTGTCGATTATGTAGCAGATGTATTATCAGGTGTATTAAAAAAGGGAAGAGAAACGAAGATCTATCATATTACAAATAACAATCCGCCACTTAGTGCAGATGTTTTTCAGATTATGAGGGAAAAAGCAGGACTCGAACTCTTTAAGCTTGCTCCTTATGATTATGAGCCTTCTTTAAATGAAGAAGAAAAGCTTCTGAACAGCGTGATTGATGTTTATAAAAATTACTTGAACAGGAATATTACGTTTGATGACAGCAACACTCAACAAATGTTAGAAGAAATAAAAGCTTCACCCCTTCAGATGGACATGCCTATGATCAAACGAATCATTGAGGGATATCAGAACGCTTCTGTCCAAAAATAAAAATATGCATCTATTTACATTTTATGCATATACTGCTATAGTGAAGAAGTAAAGTAACTAATTTTAATGAAACCCAAGGAGGTATGTATCATGAGACAACTTAATGGAATGACTTCAGAGAGTGTAATTTATGTACAGCCTATTGGGACAATGAAGAATCGCAAATAGTTTATTTGCGTATGTAATGTCTTCGCTTAAATTTGTCATTTAACCATGGGCTGTACAACAGTGCCATGGTTTTTTATATGAAGAAGGGTATTTGTGTACCTTTCTTTCCGTAAAGAACCTAAGTATATCTTTAGGTTCTTTTTCTATTTTGTAAACGCTAAAAGATTGTTGCTGTTAACTCTTGACACCTTTGAAAGTTGATTGGAGTGGAGGGTGCGAGACTCCTACGGGACAGGTGGGCAGGTGAGACACTTAAATGTGAACATTCGAATGTGGCTCACCGCCTGCCCCGTGGAAAGCGAGCAACCTGGAACGGAAATCAACACTTTCAAAAGCGACATAGTTTGCGAAAAAAAGACATTTATAAAATGACAACATTTATTCGGAGGGTATTACATTGAATTTAAAATCACTAGGTTGGAATCAAACATTTGAAGAATCGTTTAAAACATATGAAAATCAAAATCTTGTTCCAGGAAGAATAAGTGTAGAGCATAAAGGACTTTATAGTGTTCTAACGGAGCAAGGTGAATTATTAGGTGAAGTTACAGGGAAGATTCGTTTTAATGCTGCGGGACGTCATGATTTCCCAGCAGTTGGAGATTGGGTAGCTGTTCAGGCTATCCCACAAGAAGGAAAAGCTTACGTTCACGGAATCCTGCCGCGCAAAAGTAAGTTTTCTCGCAAAGCAGCCGGCTTAACAACAGATGAACAAATTGTTGCGACAAACGTAGATACGGTCTTTTTAGTAAATGCTTTAAATCAAGACTTTAATCTTCGCAGACTCGAGCGCTATCTGTTAATGGCTTGGGAAAGTGGTGCGACTCCCGTTATCGTTTTAAGCAAGGCGGATCTTTGTGATGATGTTCAAAAATTTGTAGATGAAGTGGAAACTATTGCGTTTGGAGTTCCAACATTTGCAGTTAGTGCAGAAACGGGTTCGGGTCTTGATGATCTGGCAGCTTATATATCAGAAGGAGAAACCGTTGCTCTATTAGGTTCCTCAGGTGTTGGAAAATCAACACTTGCAAACAAACTTTTTGGGTCAGAGGTATTGAAAACGAACGTTATTCGTGAAGAAGATGGAAAAGGAAAGCATACGACTACACATCGTGAACTTCTTGTACTTGACCGTGGTGGAATCTTAATCGATACTCCGGGAATGAGAGAACTTCAATTGTGGGAAGGCGACAATAGCTTAGGCCAAAGTTTTCAAGATGTTGAAGGGTATGCAGAGCAATGCCGTTTTCGAGATTGTACACATCAAAACGAACCAGGGTGCAAGGTGCAGGAAGCGATTGAAACAGGTGAGCTAAAGGAAGAACGCTATAACAGTTATGTAAAACTTCAGCGTGAGTTAGCGTACTTTGCTCGTAAAGAGGATCAGAGATTAGCGAATGCTGAAAGAGCTAAATGGAAAAAACTCGCTGGTGACCGAACACGCGTTCATCGTAAATAAATGAAATAGAAGAGGAATGGTATTCTGCCATTCCTCTTTTTTTTGGCTAATGAAATTTTTAATAGGCTAACTTCAAGTATAAAAAAGGATTTTCATAGGGAATCATCAAAATAAGAATAATGAGGAGGGATAAGATTGGCACAAGTATTTACGATACAAACGCATCAAAGAGATGAGATGTATGAAATTACGAGTACATTGGAGGCCTATCTGGAAGAACAGCGCGTAAACGATGGTGTGATGTACATATACTGTCCGCATACGACAGCAGGAATAACAATTAACGAGAATGCAGACCCAGATGTTGTTCATGATATGCTTATGCGCTTGGACGAGGTCTATCCGTGGGAACACCCAAAGTATCGTCATGCTGAAGGAAACTCAGCTTCCCATCTTAAAGCAAGTACCGTTGGTTCTTCGCAAGTGGTGTTTATTCAGAACGGTAAGCTTCTCTTAGGAACTTGGCAAGGTGTTTATTTTTGTGAGTTTGATGGTCCACGAACACGAAAGTACCATGTGAAAATTTTGAACAAATAAATATACTTATCAAAGATTCACTGGTTGAAAACAGTGAGTCTTTTTTAATTTCCTACTAAAGTTCTAGAACGGCGAATAGAAAAGAAATATGTTGAATAATAGGGAAAACTTTTAAATTTAACATAAAAATTCTATTTTTCCAAAAATTTAGTTGTCTAATCCCTTTTCTTCATGTACTATTTTTTTAAATAGTGGAAATTATCATAATATTCAAAACAAGGGGGATTTTAGGTGGGGATTAAGAGAGGGTTAAAAGTATTAGCGGTTTCTGCATTATCACTAGGACTTTTGGCAGGCTGTAATTCTTCTGGCGGTTCAGAAGGCAGCAATGGAGGGGGCGGAAGCGGGAAGGTAATTAAAATCGCAACGCAAACTCCTTTGTCGGGTGGTAGTGCAACTCTTGGTGAATCCATTAAGCTTGGCGCGCAACTGGCGTTGGAAGAAAACAAGAAGAAGTTTGAAGACTTAGGGTACAAGCTTCAGCTTCAGCCGTATGATGATCAAGCAGATCCTAAAAAAGGTGTAGCAAACGCTCAGCTGATTGGTTCAGATAAATCAATCCTTGGGGTTGTGGGCCACTTGAATTCAGGCGTATCCATCCCGTCATCTGAAGTTTATGAAAAATATAAAGTGCCGATGGTTTCTCCTGCAAATACTGCGACAGAGGTAACGGATCGCGGACTTAAAACAGTGAACCGTATCGTAGCACGTGATGATTTCCAGGGTCCTGCAGGTGCAGACTTTGCAATCAATAAATTAGGAGCAAAGAAAATCTTTGTTATCCAAGATAAAACAGCATACGGAACAGGTCTTGCAGATGCGTTTAAGAAGGCAGCTGAAGAGGCTGGAGCAGAAATTCTTGGTTACGAAGGAATTACAGTTGGTGAGAAAGACTTTAACGGTGTACTTACACAAGTGTTATCAAAGAAACCTGATTTAGTATTCTTTGGCGGATTATATACAGAAGGTGGCCAGTTGATCAGACAAGCTCGTGACAAAGGAATTAAGATTCCATTCATGGGCGGAGACGGAATGGACTCGTCTACTCTAGTTGAGATCGCAGGCGATTCTGTAAAAGACGTTTATTATACTTCTGTAGCAGCTGATGCAAGCAAATCAACAGAAGGTAAAGATTTCTCTTCTAAATACAAAGAGAAGTTCAACAAAAATGTAGAGTCTTATTCAGCTTATGGCTATGATTCTATGAGCGTTCTATTAAAAGGACTTGAAGCAGCGATCGAAGGAAGTGATGGAGACCTTCCTGCACGTGAAAAAGTAGCAGAAGAAATCCGTAAGATTCAAGACTTCCAAGGTGTTGTAACAAAAGTAGGTTTTGATGATATCGGTGACAACAAGTTTGCAAAAGTCTACATCTACAAGTTCAGTGAAGCTAAATATCCAGGCTTACAAGAAGGCGAAATCAGTAAGTAAACTTATGTTTACAAGAGAGGGAATGACCCCAACGGCCATGTCCCTCTTCTTTTTTACATACTCCCCAGACGTGAAAGAGAGGAATATTTATGTTAGCTGAAATTTTACAAAGTCTGCCTCAAGTACTCGTAGATGGAATTGCTCTTGGTGCGATATACGCCGTTATTGCACTCGGTTATACGATGGTTTATGGAATATTAGAGCTCATTAATTTCGCCCACGGTGAAATTTTTATGACTGGAGCTTTTATCGGAGTTGCGATGCTGA
Organism: Bacillus sp. E(2018); assembly: GCF_005503015.1. NCBI lineage: Bacteria > Bacillati > Bacillota > Bacilli > Caryophanales > Bacillaceae > Bacillus > Bacillus sp. E(2018). The sequence goes on from NZ_SCOL01000003.1 coordinate 231,649, forward strand.
TTCTCATGACAGGAATGGGCTGGTTGGCGGCAATGCCTGCTATTCTTGCTCTGATCCTTGTTTTAGTGGTTACGTCGATTCTAACCGGTTTCATGGGTGTTGGAATAGAGCGTATGGCATACAGACCGCTCCGAAATTCACCTAAACTAATCACGCTGATCTCGGCGATCGGTGTATCGTTCTTGCTGCAGGATCTCGTTCGTTTTATTACAGAATACAAAAGAGGAAATTATATCTTAACAGGTCCATCCATGTTTAATGAGCAATTTTCCATTAAATTTTCTAGCATCTCCTCTTCGTTCAGTGATGCTTTCTTTAAAACTTCTACATTGATTTTGATCATTGCAGTAGTGATCATGATGATCGGACTGGATTTCTTCGTTAATAAGACGAAGTGGGGCATGGCGATGAGAGCAGTAGCTCAAGATCGTGAAACAGCTTCACTTATGTCGATCAATGTAAACAGAGTGATCTCGTTGACCTTTTTCATCGGATCAGCTCTAGGTGGAGCAACGGGTGTACTGTTTGCTGTGCAATACGGAACAATCGATCCGTATATCGGATTTATCCTAGGTTTAAAAGCATTTACAGCTGCTGTTCTTGGAGGTATCGGGAATATCCGTGGTGCTATGGCAGGTGGACTCATGTTAGGGATTCTAGAGATGTTTGCAGCTGCCAATCTCCAGCTGTTAACGGGTGGGATCTTCGGCGCAGAGTATAAAGACGTATTTGCGTTCGCCATTCTAATTGTCGTATTAATTTTCAAACCAGAAGGACTGTTTGGCAAAGCAGTTACTGAGAAAGTGTAGGTGAAGAGCGATGAATAAGCTGACAAGTAAACTAAAAGGCAACAAGCTGGCCCAAATTATTCTGCTCGTCCTTTATGTACTGATTACCTCGTTGAGCCTATATCTTGCTCAGGCATCTGTAACCGCTTTTCTGTTGCTGTTGTTCTCATTATTGCTTCTGTACTATACAGAGTTGCCAGACCGGCTAAAATGGTTGATCGCAGGGGTCGTCCTTATCGGCGTAATCCCTTTTGTATCAAGCACCGGACCAGGTTATCAATCTTACATGGAAGTCGCTACAGTTGTTGGTATCTATGTAGCGATGGCATTGGGGTTAAATATTGTTGTTGGTTTAGCAGGTTTACTAGACCTCGGGTTCGTAGCTTTCTTTGCAATTGGGGCATATACGTATGGAATCTTTGCAACAGGACAAGCTGCTAACTTTATGCCATTCGGAACGTTCCCTTTATCGGGTGAGAGCTTTTGGATCTTTATTTTAATCGGATGCTTTGTAGCTGCACTTTTTGGTGTTTTATTAGGTATTCCTGTACTTCGTGTAAAAGGAGACTACTTAGCGATCGTTACGCTTGGTTTCGGTGAGATCATTAGAATTGTATTTAATAACCTTGATAAGCCGGTGAACATTACGAATGGAGCAATGGGACTAGCTTCTGTTAAACCTCCAGAGATCTTCGGTTATCAGTTTGTTTATCCGAATCAATTCTATTTTATTGTTCTTGCTATCTTGTTTCTTGTCATTCTGGCCGTTAGAAGATTTGAGTTCTCAAAAATCGGCCGATCTTGGAAAGCCGTTAGAGAAAACGAGATTGCAGCACAATCGATGGGTATCCACCTTGTGCGTACGAAGCTTTTAGCATTTGCCATCGGAGCTTCTTTTTCAGGAATGATGGGAGTTGTCTTTGCAGCGAAACAAACATTCGTTGATCCGACGAGTTTTACGTTACTAGAGTCTATCACCATCCTTGTAATGGTTATCTTAGGAGGGATGGGTAGTGTGCCAGGTGTAATCCTTGGTGCAGCAGTGATTACCATTCTAAATCTACAAGTACTTACAGAGGTTACAAATTACTTAAATCAATTGAGTCTTGATGGTGTGATTAGCTTTCCAGAAGCACTTGCTCCAGCAAAAATGCAACGATTTATCTTTGGAGCAATTTTAATCATCTTTGCCATCTATCGCCCTCAAGGGTTGATACCATCTAAAAATCCTGTGTTTGATGAAGAGTCTCTTAAAGAGGGATCTAAGAAACACAGAAAAGAACAGATTACGGTTGAACCTGACAAAGGATTTCAGGCATAGGAGGCGGTATAAAGATGTCGATTTTAACAGTTAGTAATCTTACGAAACAGTTTGGCGGACTTGTTGCCGTAAATTCAGTTGATATGACAGTGGAAAAAGGTTCAATAACAGCTGTAATCGGACCGAACGGAGCAGGTAAGACTACCTTTTTTAACTTAATCACAGGGGTATACCAGCCGGACAATGGAAATGTGCAACTCGGATCAACTTCTTTAGTTGGGCTGAAGCCACACGAGATTTCCCGGCACGGAATTGCTCGTACGTTCCAGAACATCCGTCTTTTTTCAAATATTACCGTTCTAGAAAATGTAATGGTAGGTTTGCATAAACAGTTGAAAGCGGGAATCGTTGGTACTTTGTTTCAAACAAAAAAGGTAAGAGAAGAAGAACAGCTAGCAAAAGAAGAAGCTTACCACTGGCTTGAATACGTTGGTCTTGCTAAGCATCTGAACGAAGATGCTCAGAACCTATCTTATGGAGCTCAGCGCAGGCTTGAGATCGCGCGTGCACTGGCTACGAAACCTAAACTCTTGCTGTTAGATGAACCAGCAGCAGGGATGAATCCGAGAGAAACGCGTGAGTTAACGGAGTTTATCCATCGAATGAGAGAGGACTTGGATGTAACGATCGTATTAATCGAACATGATATGAAGCTAGTCATGGAGATATCTGAACAGATCTTTGTATTGGATCATGGCGAAAAGATCGCTGAAGGAAAGCCTGCTGAAATCCGTAATGATGTAAAAGTGATTGAAGCTTATCTTGGAAAAAGTGCCGTAACACCAGCGTAAGGAGGAGAACGATGAGTATTCTGCAATTAAATGATATTAACACATATTACGGTGGTATCCATGCGCTAAAAGGTATTAGTATTTCTGTAGAAAAAGGGGAAATCGTTACATTAATCGGATCGAACGGTGCAGGGAAATCTACGACTTTAAAAACGATCAGTGGACAGGTTCTGCCGAAAACAGGTTCTGTTATCTACGAAGGAAAAGATATTTCAAAACAACCTGCTCATATTACTGCTCAAACGGGTATTGCACACGTTCCTGAAGGAAGAAGAATTTTTCCTAGACTAACGGTAAAAGAAAACTTAGAGATGGGTGCTTTTATCGTGAAGGATAAAAAGGTTATCAAGGAACGTATGGAACAGGTCTTCGACTATTTTCCAAGGTTAAGAGAACGCTTAACCCAAAAAGGGGGGACAATGAGTGGCGGTGAGCAGCAGATGCTCGCCATGGGTCGGGCACTGATGTCAATGCCACGTCTCTTGTTGCTTGATGAACCTTCAATGGGATTAGCCCCTGTAATCGTAGAACAGATTTTCGATATTATTAGTGATCTCAATAAAGAAGGAATGACGATCCTTCTAGTTGAACAAAACGCGTTTCAGGCTCTTCAGATCGCAAATCGAGGGTATGTGCTTCAGACTGGAGAGATCGTGATGGCTGGTCAAGGGAATGAGCTCATTACAAATGAGTCCGTTCGAGAAGCTTATCTGGCTTAACGTTGTATTCTTTGTTGCTTAAGTAAGTAGTTGATTTCCGTTCCAGGTGCTCGCTTTCCGCGGGGCAGGCGGTGAGCCACATTTGTACGTTTCACTCTTAAGTGTCTCACCTGCCCACCTGTCCCGCAGGAGTCTCACACCTTCTACTCCAATCAACTTGTCAGGGAAGAGAATCAAGATACCGAAAAGCATCAAACTTTGTTTGTAAGGATTCTGAAGAATATCGTTTATGATGCATGCATTCCGCGGGGCGTTCAGCTTATTAAACACTGCATGCTAAAAGTCGTTTCTGACATTAAACAGCATAGTTTACAGAACCAATGAAACCGGGTTTGGTAAAAGCTCGGTTTTCTTTTTGTGTATATTTACTCTTTATTATTGGGTGAAATTGTTATACCTTTAAAAGGAAGACGAAAGGGGTATGATTCATGATTAAAGTACTCTTTGTATGCTTAGGAAACATATGTCGATCTCCTATGGCGGAGGCGATTTTTCGAGATCTTGTAAAACGAGAAGGATTATCGGAGATCATATCCATTGATTCTGCTGGAACAGGAAACTGGCATGCAGGAGAACCGCCTCATGAGGGAACTAGAAATATTTTGAAAGAAAACCGAATTTCTTATGAAGGTCAGAAAGCGCGTCAGGTTAAGACAAAAGATTTAACAGATTACGATTACATTATCGGAATGGACGCTGAGAATATTGGCAACATGCATAGGATGGCAGGACAAACCAGAACAGGTATGATTGCAAGACTAATGGACTTTGTACCTGATGTTGAAAAAGAGGATGTTCCTGATCCGTACTTTACTGGTAATTTTCAAGAAGTATATGAGCTTGTAACAATCGGCTGTGAGAGACTCTTAATAGAAATAAAAAATAGAGAATCGTTATAATCAGGAGGATATCGGATGGGTGAAATTCGTCAATTATCATCAGAACAAGAAGTGCGTGATGCTTTTCCGGTTATGAATCAGCTTCGCACACATCTTTCAGAAGACCTTTTCTATGAATTATTTTTACAGATGGAGAAAGAAGGCTACACGCTGTTTGCCAATATTCATGAAGGGAAAATCGTGGCTTTGGCAGGTTTCGCTATGCTGACCAATCTTTATGACGGCAAGCATATTTATCTGTACGATCTGATCACTGATTCCAACGAACGATCAAAAGGATATGGTGAGGAACTTTTAGCATTTTTGGAATCTTTTGCTCTTCAAAATAACTGTAACTGTGTTGTGTTAAGTTCGAATGTGAACCGTTTAGACGCTCATCGTTTTTATACAGATAAGATGAATTATGAGATGCCGAGCTATGTGTTTAAAAAGAGATTTTAAGTTAATGGTCGTTAATCGTGACTGAGCATAAATTCTGTAGAACGAGCATTAATCAACACCATCATCTCGACTAAATAAACAAGAAACTTTATGCAATCAAAATGAATTGCTTAATTATTGTAACAAAGTAAAAAGCTGGCCAAGGAAGATCATATAAATGATCGACCTTAGCCAGCTTTTCTTCTTGAAAAAGATTATGTTTTAGTAAATCTTATTAAGCACGGCTACGCATACTGCGCATGATAAAGCTTACGATAAGTACTACTACAACTGCACCGATAATAGCTGGAACGATTGCAAATCCTGCTACCATTGGTCCCCAATCACCTAATAATAATCCACCTAACCATGCACCAACAAAACCTGCGATGATGTTACCGATGATTCCGCCTGGTACGTCACGCCCTGTTAAAAGACCTGCTAACCAACCGATGATTCCTCCAATTATAAGTGCCCATAATAAACTCATGTAAAATTCCTCCTTTTATTTTTGTGTGTTGTAATATGGAATTATTCTTAAGTTACCCATTATAAAAAATTATAAACTTATCCTGAAAAAAGTTTTTATCACCCTAAGGAAGGGGAAAGATAAAGGGAAATGTATAAAAATAAGTAAGGGGTGAGAGGAACTTTGACGTTATGGCATATACTCAAACATATGAAAGCCAAAGCATTTGGTATTGAATTCATGCATGGTTTTCAAAGAGGAGATGTAACAGGACTTGCAGCACAGCTTGCTTATTATTTTCTGCTTTCGCTGTTCCCTTTTCTTATCTTCTTATTAACGCTTGGCGCCTTTTTTATAGAACCAAAAGAAGCGCTCGACCTGTTAGAGCACTTCGTTCCATCAGAGGCGATGGATTCTGTTAGAGAAAATTTACTTGCTGTATTAGAAGGAAGAAGTGGCGGCCTTTTATCAATCGGTATTCTAGCTACGATTTGGTCAGCTTCTAATGCGATCAATGCTGTTATCAAGACTTTAAATGAAGCATATGGCGTTGAAGAATGCCGAAGCTTCATAAAAACAAGGTTATTGGCTATATTCTTAACGTTTGGCGTTATTTTCGCTTTTGTTGTAGCACTCGTTTTCCCAGTATTCGGAAAGATGCTTGGGAATGCAGCCTTTTCCTATTTAGGATTGAGTGATGAGTTCTTGCAGATCTGGGGAGTGTTGCGGTGGTTGATTAGTTTCCTCATTATCTCGACTGTTGTATCTGTACTCTATTATTTAGCTCCATGTAAAAAGCTCAAATATAGTGAGATCTGGTACGGTTCACTAGTTGCTACATTCTTCTGGCAGATTGTATCGTTTGGTTTCGCCTTTTATGTTGACCATTTTGGTAATTATTCCGCTACTTACGGAAGCATTGGAGCGATTATTGTTCTCATGCTTTGGTTTTACCTCACGGGTATCGTCTTATTATCTGGTGGCGTCCTAAATGCAACATTTCATAAGTTTAAGATTGATTTTGCCAAGAAAAGGGGCTTGTTAAAGGCTGAATCCTAGGAAAAACTATACATACCTTGTCGTTAAGGAGGTATTATTGATATGGGAAAAAGCAACAAACAGACCCACAGCAATAAGAACAATAAAAATGATAGTCAGCACAAAACAAGTAAATCTTCGAACAAAAAGAATGACTTTCATTAATCTAAACACGAACAAGTATGAAGCTGTCCTCTTAGCAGGGCGGCTTTTTTTGTTAAAAAACAACAGTGAAAAAAGTACAGAAGAAGTACAGGTATTGAAAGAATTCTGCGAAGTGTGTAGAGGTAATGGAGAAAAGTTTGTGTCTTTTACCTGTATCTCCTTAAGAGCTTTGCATGTTACACTAAAAAGGCACTTATGGGAATTTCTTTAAAAAAGGCAGGAGAAAAGGCAGTATGAAAAAAGTTAGATTCATCTTTAGCATTTTAGGTACACTTGTTTTTATCGTATATATGGCAGTCTTGATTAAAGCCACTCTTTTTTCATTTAATGAGTATGTATATGGTAGATCCGCTAATCTTGTTTTGTTTGACAGCATAAGACTGATGTGGAGAAGTGAGGATGATTGGCTCATCCTAAAGAATATCATCGGAAATGTGCTATTGTTCGTACCATTTGGTTTATTGCTGCCTTTAATTTACCGAGTGTTTAATTCTTGGCGTTTTATTTTTATTTTTGGTTTTGGTACAAGTTTTATTATAGAAGTTCTTCAATATGAGTATTTCAAGCGAATATTCGATATTGATGATATCTTTCTGAACGGTATGGGAGCAATGATAGGACTGTTTTTATACAAGTTTTTAGCGATGCTCTTTCGATGGATCGAGCGATTATTAAAATAAATAAACCGGACAGCGATAAAAGCTGTCCGGTTTTTGTATGCTTATTTTGTTTCTTTTCCTAGTACACGGTTTACACGTTTTGTCAGCATCTTCATACCATCCCCACCTGCTTGGTAGTGGCGAAGTTTACCTTCTGCATCAAAAACATAATAAGCAGGCACATACTCGTTTTCAAACGCATCAGTTAGCGCATGATCGTTGTCCACAAAGATTGGCTGTGTAATATCATGTTCTGCAGCTACTTCTTTAATTTGATCGATATCCAGATCTTTTTCTGAACGAGGCATATGAACAGCAATAACGTTCAATTCGTCTTTATAGTCATCGCGAAATTGATTAATGTTAGGCATTGCATCTTTACATAATCCACAGCTTACAGACCAAAAGTGAATAAGCGTTGGCTTATTACCGATCAAATCGCTTTTAGAAACTTCTCCATTAATCCATTGTGTAGCCCCATTTAGTTCTGGCATATCTGAACGTAATCTCATCATACTAATATCTACTCCTTGTTTTGAAGATAGTTTTCATTTATCTAATTCCTAGTTTAAAGGTTGAACAACTAAAGTCAAAAATCCTGCTTTACTAATATGGTGTAAAAAGAAAAATATTATTTCTAAGCTGTTTTAGAGTTTATTGCGATTTTATTATTGTTTTTAATAAAAAGTATCGGTAAACAGAGCAAGAATAGCATGCCACAGATTGCGAATACAAAAGCACCGCCATCAAACCAGCTTATGAAGCTACCCCCGATCATAGGACCAGACATACTGCCTATGCTAAAGCTGATACCTGCTAAGATATTTCCTGCTGGAAGATGATATTTAGGAAGCAGGTCACTCATATATGCGATACCAAGGGAGAACATTGATCCAACAAACATTCCAGATAAAAAGAATAAACTGATTAGAAGCCAAAAGTTGTTCATGCTCCAATATGTTGCTAGAAACGAGAAAAAACCCGAAACAAATGAAAAGATTAAGATGGGTTTTCTTCCCCATTTATCACTGAGAATGCCGAGTGGCAACTGAAAAACTAGACTTCCTAAAACGAAAGCTGGCAGCAGAACGGCTACCCAATCTAAGCTGATTCCGTTACGAAGTGCAAAAACGGGAAAAGAGCCATGAAGAGTCGCTTCTAAAAAGCCATAACCAAAGGGTGGCAATAAAGATACCCATGCTAATTTCAACACATCTTTATAGCGGTCGATGGCTGTTATACCAGAATTGCGAGCAGATTCTGTTTCAGGTCTTTCGTTTCGTATCGTTGTCATTAGAAGAAAAGAAAGAAAACAAAGACCGGCAGCAAGCCAAAAAGGTAGGTTTTCGTTTACTTCTAGCATCTTAGTCATTAGAGGTCCGATTCCAAATCCTGCTCCAAACGCAATCCCATATATAGAGATATTTCTGCCTCTCTTTTTTTCCGGGCTACTTGTCGTAATCCAAGTTTGCGTAGAGAAATGCAGCATATGGTCTCCAATACCGATTAAGAGCCGTAATACAAACCAAAACCAAAATACTTTCCAAAGTGGAAACATTGCAAAACAGAGTACAACAGCTAAAAGACCTGCTAAAATGAGTGGTTTATAACCAAATTTTCTGAGAGGCTTCTCTATAAACGGAGAAGCGATCAAGATACCTATATATAGAGCTGTTGCATGGAAACCGTTTAATGAAGCAGATGTACCGTTCTGTTCAAAGATGACTGCAATTAAAGGAAGTAGCATACCTTGAGCGAACCCTGAAATAAAAACAATACTGACTAAAACTGAGAATTTATACGTAGAAAGCTGCATGAGCATCTCCTTTTCAAAACAAACTAAAACCATTGTACAATGGAAAACATAAAAAGTTGAGTGGAAGTTTAGGAAGAGGAGTAAGTAATCTTGGAATTTAAAATGACTGAAAATGGATTTGAAACGGATGTTGAATATGGAAAACTTGAAATAAGCGGAAATGCTGAATATGGTTATCGGCCATTTCAACTTCTCGTTTCTTCTATAGCTGTATGCAGTGGTGGGGTTCTTCGTAAAGTATTAGAGCGTATGAGAATGGAATACGATGACATCACTGTGTCAGCAAAGATCAATAGAGTGGAAAAAGAGGCAAACCGAGTATCCGACATCCACCTTCATTTTTTGATCAGTGGGAAAGAATTATCAGAAGAGAAGGTCGAGAAAGCATTAAACGTAACTCGAAAAAATTGTTCGATGGTCCAATCCGTAAAAGATAGCATAAACATAACCGAAAGCTTTGAAATCCAACGTTAAATTTAGTGCCCTGATTCTTTATAGAATCAGGGTTTTTTATTTTCCAACAAAATCCGGAAAGATCAAAGCAGGGAACATGGATAAATTTTATGGGTTAGAAAAAAATAGGGGAAAGGAGGATGTTATGAAAAAGAGAATTTTTATTATGTTATTTGTCATGTTTTTTGTGTTATCAAATACAGCACTAGCAGCTGAAAAAACAAAGCAACAGCCAGAACAAAAACAAAAACAAGCAGAAAAAATAGAAAAAGCTGCTCCAAAAGCAGATATTAAAATACCGAGTTCCGTTCTTAGCATATCCAAAGAGAACACGTATCCCAACTCAGCACAAGATCTTCCTTACTTAGAACCGAGTAAGCTTGCGAAAACGATGCTTAAAACATCGGACGTTCCAATCACAAATCCAGATTTAATTCGTTTGTTGAACGAGTCGACAATAAATGGATCGAAAGTGGCCTTTTGGTATCGCGCGAAAATCTACTTAGGTCAATGGCCATTGTCTTATCAATCAACAGAAACGACTGTGAACTGGGAACATCAACAGATCAATACGAATCGTTTAGACAACAGAGGCGCAAAAGCAGTTGCGAAACTGTCTTATAACCAAACAGCTCATAAAAAAGTAAGTGGTGGTCTTACAGCATCGATTCCGAATGGTGAAGCTGTTCAAAAGATGATGCTCATCACAGCAGCAGAAAAGTCAAAGTTACCTTTATCGTTTCAGACAGCTGTTGGCGCGGGCACAAAGAAATCAAACGTATACCATGTGTCACCGAAACAGGTGGGATATTTAGATAGCTATGTCCCAGCGGTTAATGAAAGAGGACGAGTTACTTACGGAGAAGTGTATATCGTTTTAAAAGGCGGTAAAAGAGAGATCGTGATTCAAAATGTTACACAGCAAGGCATTGGTGCTTGGATTCCTGTTCAAGATCACGTTTCTTTTAGTTTTCATACAAGCAATATGTAAAAAAGGACAGCTCCTTAATCAGCTGTCCTTTCTTTTTTGCGTATTAAAGTTATATTCAAGATGGTGCTGTGGTGCCAACAAGCTTCATCGAAAAGTTAATTGAAGTGTAAGGTGCGTGCCTACCACCTGAGAAGCTTCTTGCAAGGCATGCGACGAGGAAGTTGACTTCGATAGCATTAGCTCGTAGACGCAGGAGCACTATTACTTTCTTGAGCGGGACAGGTGAGACTCTTAACAGCGCATAGCGCTAAGAGGCTCACCGCACGCCCCCAGGAAAGCGAGCACCTGAAACGGAAATTAACACTATCGGGTTAGCCTTAACAATGGTCCACCCATTGTTCGCTCCAGTCTTGAATGGCATTAATGATTGTTTTTAAAGAGTTTCCTTTATCCGTCAGTGAATACTCAATTCGCACAGGTGTCTCTGGGTAAACGTTACGCTTAACAATCCCCACAGACTCCAATTCCTTCATCCGTTCTGTAAGCATGCGATCACTCATTTCGGGAATCTGGGATTTGATGTCCTTGAACCGCTTAGGGCCATCCATCAAAACGCGAATGATGAGTCCTGTCCATTTTTTACCGATAATATCCATGGCTACTTCGTACTTCGGACACATCGTGCTATAATCCATTATCATTCACCTCAATCTATATGAAAAAACGATGCTTTTTCTACAGTCTATATTTGCCTCCTATTATACGGTTTAAACTTACTTTTGTAAAGTTTATAACTTTTTAACGCTTTAAAGCTTTGATGTATTATTTTTGAAATCTACTTCTTTATAGTAGGAATGTTTAACAAGTACGTTTGGTCCCAAACATTGAACAGCCGGGCAATGACAGCTCAGTTCTGTAGCAAGCGCTGATTGGTTCCATACTTCATAAGCATCGAGTAAGCTCGTGTCTTTTATGTTTCCAAGTGCAGGAGCATCTCCAAAGTCTGTCACGATAATGTTTCCATCGAATAAGTTGATATTTAATCGTGATCTACCATCAGGATCATTACGCACTGTAACATTTTCTTCTGCTTGAAGTCTTCTGATCAATTTCAAATCCTCTTCGTTTTCTGAGCAAGCATAGAAGGGAAGAGTTCCGAAAAGCATCCAAGTGTTCTTATCACGAATATCGAGTAGATGATGAATACTTTCACGCATTTCTTCTAAAGAAATGGTTTCCAAAGTACTTGCGAAATCGCTCGGGTACATAGGATGAATCTCGTGACGCTGACAACCCATCTCAAGAACGTGTTTATGTATCTCTTCTAAGTAGGGCAACGTCTTCTTATTTAACATCGTTTCAGCAGATACCATCACACCTGCTTTTGTTAAAGCCTGAGCGTTTTCGACTAAACGAGTAAAATAAGCTTGGCGTTGGTCAACGGAAGGCTTCTTTTCCATCATCGCAAAGCCTGTATCAGAAAATTCCTCCACCGTTCCCCAGTTATGGGAAATGTGAAGCACATCCAAATACGGAATAATTTTTTCGTAGCGTGCTAAATCTAACGTTAAATTAGAGTTGATCTGAGTACGTGCACCACGTTCTCTTGCGTATTTTAATAGGGGCACAACGTAATTATTTACTGATTTTAAGGAAAGCATCGGCTCACCGCCAGTAATACTGAAAGCTCTTAATTGAGGAATCTCATCGAGTCGTTGGATAACAAGATCAAGCGGAAGAGGCTCAGGGTCTTTTGTTTGAAGCGTGTATCCGACAGCACAGTGCGCACAACGCATGTTGCACATTGTGGTCGTCGTTATTTCTATATTGGATAGCTGAAGTTTTTTATGTTCACTCATATCTAAATAAGCTTCCCACGGATCGTTCTTTGGGGTTATCGCTTTTAATTCAGTTTTTAACACCATCATACATCTCCTTTGCGACCATAAATGGACAGTATCTATCTTAACCGAACCCTCATTAAAGAAAAAGGATAATATTCTGTTGGCAAAATCCGTTGACCTTGTTAAAGTAGAAGGGATGGAAAGGAGAGATCAACATGGGTAACTCTATTCAGGATAAATCCTCTCAAAAAGAATATATTAAAAATCGTATTGACTTATTAGTTGATGTTTTAGATTCTATAGATGCTGAAACAGCAGGAATTGAAGAGATCGACCGAATCATCGGAATGCTGGACGACTTAGAAGAAAAGTGCAAACAGTTCCGTCATGATTGGGAAGAAAAATAAGCTCGAAAACCGTTTCTTTATTAAAGAGACGGTTTTTTTTGTTATAATGAACTCATTAATAATTTGATTACGCTTACAATAGCAAGTCACAAAGGGGTAGTGAAGAGATGGAGAAATTTCAAGAAAGCATGTACAAGCTGATTGTTGAAACATCAACGAAATTGCCGAAAGACGTTCGCCGTGCCATTCTTGCAGCTAAGCTAAAAGAAAATGCCGGAACACGTGCTGCGATGTCTTTAGATACGATTACAGATAATATCTTAAAAGCTGATGAAAATGTTTCGCCGATCTGCCAGGATACGGGACTTCCTACTTTTAAAATTAAAGTTCCTGTAGGAGTCAACCAGATTAAGATGAAAAAAGCCATCCGTCAAGCGATTGCAGATGCAACAAAAGACACAAAGCTTCGTCCGAATTCAGTTGATTCGATCACTGGAGACAACAGTGGAGACAACCTAGGAGACGGGACACCTGTTATTAAATTTGAGCAGTGGGAAGAAGATTACATTGATGCGCGTCTTATCTTAAAAGGCGGCGGTTGTGAAAATAAAAACATTCAATATAGTCTTCCTGCTGAGTTAGAAGGCTTAGGACGAGCGGGACGTGATCTGGACGGTATCCGTAAATGTATCATGCACTCCGTTTACCAAGCTCAAGGTCAAGGCTGTAGTGCCGGTTTTATCGGTGTTGGAATCGGGGGAGACCGTACATCAGGGTATGAATTAGCGAAAGAGATGCTATTCCGTTCGGTAGATGACGTCAATCCAAACGAAAATCTTCGTAAACTTGAAGAGTATGTGATGGAGAACGCGAATAAGCTTGGGATCGGTACGATGGGCTTTGGCGGTGAAACGACGTTACTTGGCTGTAAAGTTGGTGTGATCAATCGTATTCCAGCGAGTTTCTTTGTATCAGTAGCTTATAACTGCTGGGCATACCGTCGTTTAGGTGTAAAACTTAACGCTGAAACGGGAGAAATTCAAGATTGGTTGTATACAGAAGGCGAAGAAGTGGATTTCACTAAAGCTGAAGAGGAAGCAGCAGCAGCTGTTGAACAACAGGAAGAAAAGACGAGAAGCGTCACACTTGAAGCTCCTATTACCGAAGAGCAGATTCGTGAGCTAAAAGTCGGAGATGTTGTGACGATCAACGGAATGATGCATACAGGTCGAGATGCTATTCATAAACATTTAATGGATAATCCAGCTCCAATCGATCTGAACGGTCAGATCATTTATCACTGCGGACCAGTAATGGCAAAAGACGCTGAAGGAAATTGGGTCGTTAAAGCGGCAGGACCGACGACAAGTATTCGTGAGGAACCTTACCAAGGCGACATTATGAAGAAGTTTGGAATCCGCGCAGTTATTGGTAAGGGTGGTATGGGTCCAAAAACGTTAGCGGCTCTAAAAGAACACGGCGGTGTTTATCTGAACGCTATCGGCGGTGCTGCACAATATTACGCAGAGTGTATGGAAAAAGTTGAAGGTGTCGACCTAATGGAATTCGGAGTTCCAGAAGCGATGTGGCACATTCGCGTCAATGGCTTTACAGCAGTTGTTACGATGGATTCACACGGAAACAGTCTTCATGAGCATGTAGAGAAGTCATCCTTACAAAAGCTAGAGCAGTTTAAAGATCCAGTTTTTAAATAAAATGAAATGTGAGCCACAGTTCTGATATGGAACTGTGGTTTTTGTTTTTACTACAGTAAATAATATTAGTAAGCCCAAATAATAGGAAAGATACAACTCTTTTTTGAGCTCGTCCAGCGGCATGAAATGCATGCTGAACGAGCGCCATACGAAAAATACGAGCGCCATACGAAAAATACGAGCGCCATACGAAAAATACGAGCGCCATACGAAAAATACGAGCGCCATACGAAAAATACGAGCGCCATATCAAAAAATGCGTTAATCCAATTTAAACTCCCCACAAACAAAACAATACGTTTCCTTAATATCCCTAGCATGGTTTTCTACAATTACACCAAAATAAAGGTATAGGTTGTCGCTTGAAGGAGGAAGTTTAATGAGAATCAATCGGCTCCTGTGCCTAATATTGGTTTCAATCTTGTTTTTTACACAAACACATGTTATTTATGCTCAAAGAGGCGTATCCAATCAAAGACTGGAATGGTACTTTGAGAAAAAAGGGGAAGAGAAGCCTCCGATCACAGATGAAAGATATATGGAGCTTGTTCATAAATATGATAGCCTTTTTGTTGGCGACCCAGCCAAAAAGGACATCTATTTAACCTTCGATAATGGGTACGAAAACGGTTATACCGATAACGTTTTGGATGTGTTGAAGAGAAAGAAAGTACCTGCAGCCTTTTTTGTAACCGGACAATTTATGAAGACACACCCTCACCTAATAAAACGAATGGCTGAAGAAGGGCATATAGTAGGGAATCACTCGTATTACCATCCAGATCTTACTCAAGTGTCTGATTCACGTTTAAAAAACGAGCTTGAAAAAGTAAAGCTCAGATACACGGAGATAACCGGAAAAACAGACATGAATTATATTCGACCTCCACGAGGTGTGTTTAGCGAAAGAACGATCATGCTTGCTAAACAAGAAGGATATACACATGTGTTTTGGTCACTTGCCTTTTTAGATTGGGAAACCAATAAACAGCGTGGGTGGCAATATTCATACAACCAAATCATGAAGCAGATCCACCCAGGCAGCATCATGCTTCTGCATACGGTTTCTAAAGACAATTCAGATGCACTCGAACGCACGATAGAAGCTCTTCAAAAAAGAGGCTATACATTTAAAAGCTTAGACGACTTACAGCTAAAAAAATCTGTACCAACTCCATTGTTATTTAAATCTTAAAAAACACTTTTGCATTTTTTTGCGAAGGTGTTTCTTTTTTCTAAGTTAAAGGCACAATGAAAAACGCTTAAACCTCTCTTTAAAAAGAACGGAGGTTTAAGCGTTCAACATTTATTTTAATACATGTAGTTGTACGTCATCGAGGTAAATCTCATGTTTGCCCAGTGGTGATCCTGGACTTTTTCCAAGAAGAAACTTTAATGACAATGTATCTGTTTCAGTAGGGGTGATCTGAAAGGTATAAATTGTTTCTTCATTTCCAATTTCAATGCTTTCAGCAAAATAACGCTTGTACTGTGCATTTTCTAACGTGACCTCTATGTTACGAGCGATCTGTGAGGATACTGAAAACCGTAGTTCATAGTTCAATCCCTTCACTAACTTTAAATTCCCTTGTTCTAAAAGAACGCTCCATGGCTCATTTCCTTCAGAATCAATGCTGATTTTGGCTTTACCATCTTCACTCATGATCTCAGCAGCTGCATCGTAATGAACATAGGGAGTCCAAAATGAAAGGCCAGAAAGAAAATCTCCATTTTTTAATGGTTTCATGTCTACATCGTTGTAATCAGGAATATTGGTTAGGTTCTTTAGAAAAATGTCATCCAAGTAAACATCAGCAGAATGGCCACCTAAATAAAAGATCAACTGGCTATTATAATCTGACGTTGCGGCATCAAACTTAAATTTCAACTCGTACATATCACTCTTTTTGTTTAGGGTTACTTTAGATGGTGTTACATAGTACTGATTGCCGTTTTCATCTAATACACCAATTTCAATGGATCGAGCTCTATCCGCTTTCCCTTTAAAGGTTAAAAGGTATTCGTTTCCTTTGACCAATTGTATTCCTTTTTGAACAAGGTACTTATCTGTTTTCTTAGAAGAGTGTCCTTTTAGTTCAGCATGAAATTCACGCGTTTTCTCATTAACAACTGCTCTATCTTTTTTGTGATTGGAAATAAAGTCCCAATACGTCAATCGATCCATTGCGCCTTGATCAAATGTCCCATTATAGATGTGGTTACCATCTGGCAGTGGTGATTTAGTCGCGGACTCATTAATCGGTTCATTTGTGACTTCTTCAACACGTACGTCTCCAATCCAAACAGGGATACTTCCATTGTTGCCTAAATTAAATTCTAATCGAGCGGCAAGATCAGTATCGGCAAGCATATCAAACGTAAAAGAATAGTTAGCAAGTGAATTGCTTAACTTGATCGTTTCTTCATTGGAGTATTTGCCCCATCCACGTTCTGCACCACCGCCGACTTTAACAGATATCTGTCGATCAGATGCTGCTTTTGCATCAAAGCTAACTTTGTATCGTCCACTTTTACCGAGCGAAAGAAGTTGAATCGCTTGTACAGAATGTGAAAAGGCTCCAGGAACTTGTGGAGTGATCACTGCAAAATTCTTATTATCGATCAATTCTGTATCAGCAGAAGCTTGACCACCAAAATCGGGAAGAGTAACAAGGTTCCAGTAGGTTGGATCAAATGGCGTTTCATTTTGATCGATACGTGTAAATGGTCTTTCAAAGTTTCCATCATAAATAAGGTTTCCGTCTTCGAGAGGCTGTTTAGCTTCTTCTGGCAATTCAACGGGCTTTGGAGTAGGTTCTACTGGATCTCTATAATCTCCGTTTTTTATTTCGTAAACACGAACATAATCAATTTCCATCTGTTGAGGGAAGGTAGTCGTTTCATCGGGATCTCCATCAAACCAACCGCCAACAGCTAAGTTCATGATTAAATAAAAGTTTTGATCGAATGGTGCAGGATACGAGTACTTGATCGGATTATTTTGTCCTTTTGCATACCACTCATTTTGGGTTTGATATAGTTTACCGTCCACATACCATCTGATCTCACCAGGTTCCCATTCGATGGCATATGTGTGCCAAGTATTGATTCCTTCGTTAAAAGGGAATTCAAACTCTTTACCTGTATACCGATTGTTTGGCCAAGTTTCACCATAATGAAGCGTTCCAGCCACTTTATTTGGTTTACTTCCCCAAGCTTCCATGATATCTATTTCACCTGAAGCAGCCCAACCTCCATATCGATCTTTCTCGGGTAACATCCAAACCGCTGGCCATAACCCTTTGCCTGTAGGAGACTTTGCACGAACCTCATAACGACCATACGTCTGACTAAATAATCCCTTCGTTTTTAACTTAGCAGATGTATAATCATAGGTACCAGAGTCATCCGTGGTGCTCTCTTTCTTAGCGCGAATAATCAATTTACCATCTTTTATAAATGAGTTCTCATCAGAGTTTGTATAGTATTGTTTTTCATTATTTCCCCACCCAGGCGTAATTGGATTACCCTCTTCGTCTTTTATCCAGTTACCGGTGTCATAGGTCCACTTCTTTGGGTCGATTTGTGGTTTGTTAAATTCATCGGACCAAGTAAGAGACCATTTCGTTTTCTCTTTCTTTCTTTGGACTTCTTTATCCACATCGTCATCTGCAGAGGCGATCACACCGCTAGGCATCATTAATAAAGCAGAGAGAGCAAAAGCATAGATTCTTTTCACTGAACATATCCTCCTTAGTTATAAAAATAAATCGAAAGCGGTTTCGAAAAACTATAAAAATATATACACGATTTACGAAAGCGCTTTCGTTATAGCTATTATAGAGATTTTGAAAATTCATCACAATCTGACTTTAGTAATGTTTTTATATAAAATCATTTTCAAGTTGGTAGAACATGCGAGTTTCGTCTACAATAAGAAAAGCCACTTTTAGCTAAGAAACGAGTGAATATAATTATGAAAAATACTAAACAAAACAATCCTATCATGAAGATAGGTGAGACAATTCCGCTTCAAATTAAAAGATTAGGAATCAACGGTGAAGGAATTGGATTTCACCAACGACAAGTAATCTTTGTTCCTGGAGGGATTCCAGGTGAAGAAATGTCGGTTATTATTACGAAAGTTTTTCCAAACCGAGCAGAAGCAAAGATAAAGAAAGTATTTAAAAAATCTAAAGATAGAGTAACACCACCTTGTCCAATCTATGAGACATGTGGCGGATGTCAGATTCAGCATATGTCTTATGCAGCTCAACTAAGAGAAAAACGAGATATCGTTGTGCAAGCTTTTGAGCGATACACAAAAATTCATAGGGATAAATTGAATGTGAGAGAAACAATTGGAATGAACGAGCCTTGGGCATATCGAAACAAGTCTCAATTTCAAGTTGGAAAGATTGATGATACTGTAATCGCGGGACTTTATAGTTCTAACTCACATAAATTGATCAACATTGATCACTGTCTCGTTCAACATGAGGATACGAATATTGTCACGAATAAAGTAAAACAGATAATTAGAGATCTGAATCTACCTATATATGACGAAAGAAAACAAACGGGCAGCATACGGACTATTGTAGTTCGAACAGCATTCCGTACGGATGAGATTCAGTTAGTCATCGTAACGGCAACGAATGAGCTGCCGAAAAAAGAAATTTTTGTAGCAGAGATCAAGAAAAGATTGCCTCAAGTGACTTCCTTTGTTCAAAATGTAAACGAAGAGAAAACGTCGCTTGTATTCGGTGAACAGACGGAGGGTATTTTCGGAAAAGATACGATAACCGAACATCTTGGAGATCTTCGTTTTGAGCTATCAGCACGTGCATTTTTCCAGTTAAATCCTGAGCAGACTGTAAACTTATATAACGAAGTAAAAAGACAGGCCAATCTGACTGGGAATGAGAAGGTTGTTGATGCTTATTGTGGTTCGGGTACGATCGGCATGTGGCTCGCGAATGGTGCAGAAGAAGTAAGAGGGATGGACATCATTAAAGAATCCATCATGGATGCAAGAAAAAATGCTGAGAAACATCAGATTAAGAACGCTTATTATGAGACAGGAAGAGCTGAAAAACTTCTCCCAAAATGGGTAAAAGAAGGCTGGCAACCTGACGTAGTAGTCGTAGATCCACCGAGAACGGGGTGTGATCCTATTTTCTTAGAAACGATTATAAAGACAAAACCTAAAAAAATGGTGTACGTATCTTGTAACCCTTCAACATTAGCGAAAGATGTCCACATGTTAATAAGTAATGGTTTTAAGGTAGAACAGATTACTCCTGTGGATATGTTTCCGCAAACATCACAAGTTGAAGCTGTTTGTACGTTAGTATTGAAATAGATCGTGAAAGCAACGATGATGTATGAAAACGAAGATCGGTGGAGCTTCACGATTGAAATGAAATAATATATTTAAAGCTTTAAAAATTCAGAAATATACACACTATCCACATGTTTTTCCACAGAAAATGTGCATAACTAAGAAATTTTGCACAAAGTTGCACACAATAGAACGTATTAAAATGGTAACCATCAACATTATCAACAACCCTGTTGATAACTTTATCCACAGGGTAGATGGATCATACAGATTTCTATATTAAAAAAAGACCTGCTATCCCAGCAGGTCTTTTTGCACTTAGCGACGACTGTTTTTCTGACGTCGGTCAGCGGCTTGTGCACGTGCTTGTGCTTCAAGATCGTTTTGATCTGCCAATTCACTTGAGTACTCGACATCAAGTCCTTTGGCTTGAGAAGCTTTAGCATTGTTGTGCAATGAGGACTTTCGGTTACGTTTTTCCACACAAATACCTCCTTAAAGATATCACGATGTTTTGAAACGTAAATCAAAAGCATTTGAGGAACTTGTCCTCAACTATAGAATGTGCATTTTTCCGCTAAATATTATAGGAAGAATCATCCTTTTAGGGAAACCGTTTCTTTAGGAATTATCTTCGTTTGTCATCTCTTGCGTTTCAGCTGTTGATTCTGCAGATTTTAATTCCTCTTTATAAAGAATTTCTTGTGTTTTAGTTAAATCGTCGTTTCTTTCTTTTGCTTGTTGTTTTTTACTCTCCATAACGTTACCTCCTTACAAAAAATAAACATCACCTCAAATGGAAGTGATGTTTATTAGTATGTGCAGAGTAAGTGTACAAGTTACCTGTATTAAGCTTCCTTTAACTGTTCTTCTACAATTTCCAGAGGCTGTGTTTGTGTACGAAGCATGTGCATGAGATAGTTATCTTTTTCAATCTGATAAAGGTTGTAAATATCCTGCCCTTGGTTTAACTGATCATAAACATCTTTTCTTGTTTCGTTAGCTAACGTCACATAAGGGATTTTCTCAGCAGCTTTTTGTGAACGAATATTTACTTTGCGAATACGCATAAAGATTGTGTGGATATCTTTCTCATAAAATAATTCAGAAAAGAAAGCTTCTTTTGCTAAAGAATTGTACCCTTTACCGAAATAAGGCTGACCAATCCAGGTGCCAAGAAAGCCATAGCCATCTTGGACATCGAATAAATTAATGGTGCCGATTGGATTATGCCACTCATCCAAAATCGTTCTGGAAATAATGTTTCCTTGGTCTTCTTCCTCGATCGTTTGCTTCGTTAGAAATAGAAATTCCTCAAATGAAGCAGCTTTTTGACGCACAAAAGGGAAGACGTCTGGGTGCACCATTAAATTGTAAAGAACATGACTCTCTGATAAATCACGCTTTTTCAACAATTTAATCCCTCCTAGAGGGCAGAAGTATCCCCCACCCTCGAATTAAGAATAAAAATTAATTCGGGGTGGGAATCGAACCCACTAGGACCAGTCATAGCTGGTGGCGCACCAATTGCCTTCCCTTGCTTCAATATTTAATTTATGAAAATAATGTTGTATTTGATTCTGGAGCGACTTTTAAAATGTTCCGGATTCGCTTAATCCGCATGTTGCTCTATTTGTATAATAAGACATTTTTTTAAAAAAGAAAATAGTTATTTTGTAGATTTTTTGTAAATTATTTCTCCGTCAATCATGGTCATGACAGGGGTAGCAGAAAAGTGGAACGGATGCTCAGTCCAGAGGGATAAATCGGCATCTTTTCCTGGCTCGATACTGCCTACTCGTTCATCAATTCCAAGGTTCTTAGCGGGAGCAATAGTGATGCCTTCAAGCGCTTTTTTTTCACTCAATCCTTCTCTAACGGCAATTGCCGCGCAAACGTTTAAATATTGAATCGGAATATAAGGATGATCGGTTGTGATTGAAACCTCAACATTATTTTCCGATAGTATGCGATACGTTTCCCATGATTTGTTCTTCAGTTCAATCTTGGACTTACGAGTTAATGTAGGACCAACACTTACTTTTAAGTTTAAATCTTTAAATGAGTCCGCAATGAGATGCCCTTCTGTACAATGTTCAATACGAAAATCTAAGTTGAATTCTTCAGCAAAACGGATAGCAGATAGGATATCATCTGCACGGTGAGCATGAATGCGAACAGGGATCTCACGGTTTAACGCTGCTGCGATCGGTGCAACACGCAAATTATCTTGGTAAGCTGAATCTTTTGCTTGATAAAAAGCTTCACGCAGCATTCCCATAATTCCCATTCGAGTGATGGAATCATTATGACGGCCACTATGGATTCGTTTTGGATTTTCGCCTAATGCAATTTTGAGTCCAGCGGTTTCCTTAATGATCATTTTTCTAATATCGTGTCCATGCGTTTTAATAACAGAAGTCGTTCCACCTATAACATTTGCACTCCCAGGCATGATGTGAGCGGTCGTTACTCCAAAACGAACAGCATCCTTAAAGGCGATGTCTAATGGATGACAGCCATCGATCGCACGAATATGAGGAGTAAGCACCTCGTGAGTCTCATTAGCATCATTTCCAGCCCATCCTGTTCCTTCGTCATACAAACCTAGATGAGTATGAACATCAATGAATCCAGGGAGAAGATGCAGATTTTCAGCTTCGATGATCTCCATATCAGCTGAAGCATCTATGTGCGTTTCGACTGCTATTATTTTGCCGTTTTCAATTAGAACATCGCCTTGCTGAAGTTCGCTGCTCGTTATCGGATATACTTTCGCTTTTTGAATTAATGTTTTCATAATATGTCACCTGATCGATTATTTTTATTATCATTGTAACAAATCATGTAAAGCCCCCTTTAAGTGTGGATAGGAGAACGTATAGCCTATGTTTTGCGCTTTTTCTGGAAGTACCTGCTGTCCCTTAAGAATCAACATGCTCATTTCTCCAAACATTATTTTAAATGCTATAGAAGGAGCTGGAAGCCAATGGGGTCGGTGCATAACGTCACCTGTTACTTGACCGAATTCTTTCATCCTAACAGGGTGGGGAGAGGTTACATTTACAGGACCTGAGTATTGTTCATTCTCTATAGCTTCTGTTATGAGCTTAGCAACGTCCTCCACATGAACCCAAGAAACCCACTGATCACCTGAACCCACCGTGCCTCCTGCAAAAAAGCGATAGGGAAGGCTTAGTTGGGGAAGCACCCCTCCATTTTTACCTAGTACTAGCCCGAAACGTGTGAAAACCGTTCTGATACCGAGTGATTCCGCTTCTGATGCTTTCGTTTCCCATGCTCTAACGACTTCAGCTAAAAAGTCTGTGCCATGTTTGGCAGACCTTTCTGTGAACACTTCTGTTTCAGAAGTTCCATAATATCCAATTGCAGAAGCGTTCACCCAAACGGATGGTTTTTGGGGCATCTTCTTAACAAGCTTTAATAATTCTTCTGTTACTTTTAAACGGCTGTTTAAGATTGACTGTTTCTTTTCATCTGTCCATCTGCCATTGATGGATTCTCCAGCTAGATTAACTACAGCATCGATCGAAGGCAGATCGGGTTCGTTGTTGGACATCCATTGTACAAAGTGAACGTTTTTTTTCTGAGATTGCTTATCTTTTCGGGTAAGTATATAGACCTCGTTTCCAAGCGATGTAAGGTGATTCGTCAAATAGCCACCAACGAAGCCAGTGCCTCCAGTAATTAAAATTCTTTTCATGATAATCCACCTCTTTCCATTTTATTTATTTAAAAATTAAGAATATTTGTTATAATTCATCTTGTACATATTATTTTACACTATTGAGGAGGAAAGAAGGCTTATGGAGCTCCAAAGAAATGTGCAAGCAAAAAAGAAGAATCCCTTTTTGAAAGCGCTGTTATGGATAGGTATTGCTTTAGCCGGGGGGATCGCCTTATCCATCATCGCGCTCCAAAGAGACGAGAAGATCAATGCAATCTGGTTTGTAGTTGCTTCCTTGTGTACGTATGCCATTGCTTATCGCTTTTATGCACGATTTATTGCTACAAAAATCTTCAGCCTTAATAAGAACAATGCAACACCTGCAGAAAGATATGCAGATGGTAAGGATTATGTACCGACAAACAAATGGGTTCTTTATGGACACCATTTTGCAGCGATTGCTGGGGCTGGTCCACTTGTAGGTCCAACATTAGCGGCACAGATGGGGTATCTGCCAGGTACGATCTGGATTATTGTCGGAGCCGTCCTTGCCGGTGCTGTACAAGATTTTGTTATTTTAATTATTTCCATGAGACGTAGAGGTAAATCAATCGGTCAGATTGCTAAAGAAGAAATAGGACCAGTTGGTGGAATGCTAGCGCTTATCGGTGTTTTTGCTATTATGGTTATTTTAATCGCCGTTCTTGCCCTAGTCGTTGTTAACGCACTTAAATCAAGCCCATGGGGTACATATACGATTGCCATGACCATTCCAATCGCTCTTTTCATGGGTGTTTATATGCGCTATCTACGCCCCGGAAGAGTAGGGGAAGCGTCCATTATTGGTTTTGTATTGTTAATTTTTGCTTTAGTCAGCGGTCAATGGGTAGCAGATTCTCCAACTCTTGCACCTCTTTTTACTTTCGATGGTGAGACTTTAGCTTGGATGTTGATCGTTTATGGCTTTCTTGCTTCCGTTCTTCCTGTCTGGATGCTTCTTGCACCAAGAGATTATTTAAGTACGTTCTTAAAAGTTGGGGTAATAGGAATGATGGCTCTCGGTATTTTAATCGTAATGCCAGAGATTCAAATGCCCGCTCTTACTAAATTTATTGATGGAACAGGTCCGGTATTCGCAGGAAACCTCTTTCCGTTCTTGTTCATTACGATTGCTTGTGGAGCCATATCTGGTTTCCATGCTTTAATCTCATCAGGAACATCACCTAAACTAATTGCGAACGAGCAGCATGCTCCTATGATCGGTTACGCAGGAATGTTAACTGAATCATTTGTTGCGATTATGGCGATGGTAGCGGCAACGCTGTTAACTCCTGGAATCTATTTTGCGATCAACTCTCCAGGTGCCGCGATCGGAACGGACGTCGCGACCGCAGCAACTACCATTTCTTCTTGGGGATACACTGTATCAGCAGACGAAATCAATGAACTTGCTAAAAATGTGGATGAAGAATCGATTCTCTCACGAACAGGTGGTGCTCCATCACTCGCTGTAGGGATTGCACAAATTTTCTCCCAAGTAATAGGGGGACCACAATTAATGGCGTTCTGGTACCACTTCGCCATACTATTTGAAGCGGTATTCATATTAACCACTATTGACGCAGGTACAAGGGTAGGGAGGTTTATGCTTCAAGATCTTCTTGGACAAATTTATAAACCTTTACGAAAAACAGACTCTATGCCAGCTGTATACTTCACAAGTGCGTTAGTCGTTGCAGGCTGGGGTTATTTCTTAGTTGTTGGTGTAACAGATCCGTTAGGCGGTATCAATACGCTATGGCCATTGTTTGGTATCGTTAACCAGATGTTAGCGGCTATCGCCCTTATCGTGGCAACCACTGTTATTTTGAAGATGGGTAAGAAAAAGTATGTATGGGTGACGTTAGTTCCTCTTGCTTGGCTGATGATCGTAACGTTCTATGCGGCTTGGCAAAAGATTTTCTCTGATATTCCGAAAATCGGTTTCTTGAAACAAGCTGAGGTCATGAAAGCAGCTATTGCGAGCGGCAACTTGCCGGCAACTGTACCTTCCATGGAAGCTGCTAAACAGCTGGTCTTCAACAATACGCTAAACGCTTATTTAACCGCGATCTTTATGTTGCTTATTCTAGGTGTACTGATTGATGCAATGCGCATCTGGTACAAAGCGGTCAAGAGTGAGAAGCCTTTAGAAACAGCAGAAGAGCCATTTGTGCAAACAAAGCTTGGTGATGTATCGTGACGTTTCAAGCTGCTTGGAATTGGGTGAAGAACATCTTTCAGATCCTTTTATATATCGGAAAGGGAATCTCAAATCTGCCTGATTATCAAGCTTATGTGAAGCATCTAAAAGAAAATCATCCTGATCGCACACCGCCAACTGAAAAAGAGTTCTTTGCAGAGTTGCTCGAAAATAAATATGGCGCAAATGCAAAACGCTGTTGATAAGATTTTCATAAGTGCAGGTTGCACTTTCACCAAAAATGCATTCTTCCTAAAACGGGGAGGGTGCTTTTTTATTTGATAAGTAGTTGAGCCTAGGGTGGTGGAATCTGCTTTTTACGGTACGTGTTCTTTTATTTATTACGCGTTCGCCGGTAAAGAGAGGTTAATCACCTGTAATGTACGGATTTCCACCTGAGAATGCTGCTTAAGCACCTGTAACTGGACTTTCTACACTTGAAAATCAACTCTTACCACCTATGCTGCTTAAATCCTCTGCTTCATCCAACGATAAAGTGTTTGTTTCGTTAACATTCTCTTATAGTTACAAATCAATGATTCGCAGACTGTTCAAACAGCACGAAATCCATAAGATATGGTACACTATTTGGTGAAAGAAGGTGGGTAGATGGCTGTTATAACAAGGATTTCTGCTCAGCAAAAAAACGACGAACGATTTAATATTTTTATCCAAAAAGGGACAAAAGAAGAATTTGCATTTAGCGTAGACGCAGATGTTTTAATAAAGTTTTCACTTCAAAAAGGTATGGAGATCGATGAAGAAGAATGGGAATCCATCATCGAAGAAGATCAATATCGAAAAGCATTTAATAAAGCTCTTCACTATTTATCTTTTCGAATGCGAACGGCTCATGAGATCGAGGTATATCTAGAAAAGAAGGAAGTTCCTGAATCCACGATCAAACGAGTTCTGCAAAAACTTTCAGAGTATGATTTTGTGAATGATCAAACCTTTGCAAAATCCCTTGTAAGAAGTCGTATGAACACATCATTTAAAGGACCAGGAATGATACGGCAGGAGCTGAAGAAAAAAGGAATCAGTGATCGTAACACGGAAGAGGCTCTCGATCAGTTCAGTTATGAGGAGCAACTAGAAGCGAGTATTACATTTATTCAAAAACAATTTTCAAGCGGAAAGAAACGTTCTGAGAAAGAACAGAAGCAGAGGATCGCTCAGCAGCTTCAGCAAAAAGGCTATTCGTGGGAAGTGATTGAAATGGCATTTCAAGAAGCAAAGATCAGTCAATCTGCCGAAGATGAAAAAGAAGCCTTGCTGGCATATGCTCGCAAAGCTCACCTTAAATACAAAAAGTACAGTGGCTTTGAATACGAGTCGCGCATGAAGAAATTTCTTTACAGCAAAGGCTTCGATTCTGGAGTAATTTCAGAACTTCTAAACGGGGAAGAACTTAACGATCTATAAAAATTTCAGGTCGGTTGTCGTCCTGTTCTACGATTAGTGACGCAACCTGCTCCGAAGACTTTAACCGAGAGCGATCTGCAATATGATTGGAATCATCCCAGAAAGGGGTATCCATCCCGCCCATATAAACCGCTGTTGGATAGATATCAGTTCCATCCCATTCCTTTACGAGACTTTCTGTAAATCCTCTAACGGCAAATTTAGAAGCACAATAAACAGATTCATTTACCTTTCCGCGTAATCCAGCTGTGGAAATGATGTTCATTACCTTGCCGAAGCCCTGCTTTTTAAATAATGGGAAAGCAATCTTCGTTGGAAAAATCGTGCCATAAACATTCGTTTCAAGCATTCCAGTGATATCTGTTTTTAATAAGTCTTCAAGCGGTTCGAATATTCCAATGCCTGCATTGTTGATTAACGCGTGAACATGCTCGCTTTCGAAGATGGATTGAAGCATGGATTCTGTTTGTTCGTAATTGGTAACATCACAAACTTTATACGATACTTTGTTTTCGCTATGAGCAAAGGATCGAACAGCTTGTTCTAATTTTTGCTCATTGCGGCCAATGAGATATACATTGTACGTTTTGTTATATTCGCGGGCTAGTGCGAGTCCTAAGCCAGAACCGCCGCCCGTAATAATGACAGTCTTATTCAAAGTTATCACTCCTATGTAGTTAGTTCTTAAGCATATATAGGGTACAGAAAAGAAAGGAAGTAATCAAATGGAAAAAAGATTCAGCGAGATGACAGAAGTTGAAATTAAAGGCGAAATTGCTTCCCTTCGAGCAAAAGCACAAAAAGCAGAACAAATGGGCATGGTAAGTGAGTACGCTGTTTATGAACGCAAGATTGCGATGGGTAAATGCTATCTCATGGATCCGTCAACGATCGAAAGCGGGAAAGAGTATGGAATTCAAGGAGATCCGGGTTCGACTTTTTCTGTTTTGTACCTAAATGGTATTTTTGCCTGGGGTTACAAAAATAAACAAAGTGCACTCGAAGCACTGCCGATTTCCGTACTTGAATAATGTTTTCGTGAAGTGAGACATCTTTGTCTTGTTGATTGGAGTGAAAGATGCGAGACTCCTGTGGGACAGGCGGGCAGGTGAGACACTTAAGAGTAAAACGTTCGAATGTGGCTCACCGCCTACCCCACGGAAAGCGAGCATCTGTAACGGAGATCAACCACTTTCACGAAGAACAAAGCTTTCCAAGAAACAAAATAAAGAAGCGGTAAAAGACCGCTCCTTTATTCGTCACTATGAACGCTTACGTGTTTGAATTTCAAGCACATAGTTATTTAATGCTTGCTGGGTCTCCCCGTTCACTTGATTGTACGCATGCTTCGAATTGGCACGCGGTGAGTGAAAGGGGTCAGAATATTTACCGTTAAATCGCGTTGATGAGAAGTAGTCTTTCTTGTTCAACTGATTCACCCCCCAGAATGAAATTCATAACCGCAAGAGTTACTGATCATCTCGGTGTTGATTGGATAAAAACATTCGTTCCTGCGGATGGTCACGAATGGATCCATCTGGCCGTTTAGAAGAGAATTCTTCTTTTGATCTCGGCTCACCTGAGAAGGAGATCCGATTTGGGAAGTTTTTCGATTTATTACGCATGTGATTACCTCCTTGTTATCGGTTCTCAACTAGTATGAAACGTGAGAGAACCCTTTATGTGACGGGGATTTCTTTAAAAATTGGATAAGGAGGGAGAATAATGGAAGAGCGTTTTGAAAGATTGGCGAAACTGCTGCAAAAAAAGAACCCAGCCCTTACAAATCAAGAAGCTAGGGAATGGGTGGAAGGATTATGGGAAGATTTTGAGTCTACTCGAGCTAAAGCGGGATGGGAATATGAGGGACAAGAGGTTACCGAGAAAATGGTAACTCAGTTGATTACTTCTTATGGCCATAAGCTTCACGAGTATTTTTCGAACAATCCTAAATTTCAGCGATTCGTAAAAAAAGACGGGCCTATTCAATAAGCCCGTCTTCTTCCTATTCATTATTGTTGATTAAATCCAGTGGAGAGAATTCCATCTTCTTTTTCAGACGGTCTTCAGAATACACCCAGCCTGTAAAAGAAGTAATAATGTTCAAGTTCTCATCTAACTGTACCATCGCGACAAAAGGATAATGTCCTTTACTTCTATATCGAAGGTCAATAAATTGAACCAGATGACCGTGATCATTCTTTTCGACTTCCCACCTGTGCACAGGTGAGAAAGAGAGAAAGGCAGATATGTTTTTATCCTTTTTCGCTGCATCGATCAATTTCGTTTTGGGAACAGCTAGACGATCGAAAGTATCCCAAACCGTTACTTTTCCATTTTTCAAACCGGCTACGAAGAATTCGTGCTTCGATTTTATGGCTAGATGATACTGTCCCCAACGAATAGTAGGGCTAGCATAAATTTCTACAGCTTCTGGAATCTTTTTCAGTACAATCTTGTTTACTCTTTGCCTGGATATGATCCGAATGATGTAATAAACGACGAGTATGATGTATACCGTTAGAAACGTGTATCCAGGATTTACACCCATATACCAGAGCAGCAAACCTCCGATATGCAAGAAAAAGATAAAGGGATCAAAGATACTGATAACACCTAGCGCGATCCATTTCTTTGAGACCGGGTATAGTGCTTGTGTGCCGTATGCATTAAAGATATCGACAAACACATGAAGGAATACTGCGATTGCTGTCCATAATAAAAGTTTTCCATTGTCGGCTTCGGGAACAAATAAAGAGATAGCCCCAAATAAAAGCAGTGGCCATATCACAAGAGCAGGCAATGAATGTGTAAGTCCTCTGTGATTGCGGATGTATACCGCATTATTTTTTAGTTTAAGAACTGTGTCAAAGTCAGGTGCTTGGGAACCAATTAGTGTCCCAGCAAGAATGGCTTGGGAGGTCACTGGATCATTCGCAATCGCAGGGTCCAGCATCGCTAATCCACCTAACCCGAGCCCCATTACAATATGTGTGCCTGTATCCAAGGCGATCACCTCCTATGTAGGAATGGAGTGAAATAATATGTTAACGGTTTTTATGGAGTATAAGATAAGTCCGGATTTCATTCAATATTACGAGTCTCAAATGGATTCTGTAATTAGTGAGCTTAAAGCCTGTGGTGCTACTGATATTCAATGGTATAGGGCAGCAGATCAGCCATCATTATATGTTGAATGTTTCCAAGTTAACGATCAAGCATCATATGATACCATTAAAAAAAATCGAATGTCTCTACAGCATCCTGTTTTTTCAATCCTTAACAAATGTGTCACAGGAGGATTAGAAAAAATCCACTGCTGGGCGTTTGAAAAGCTAACCACAAAGGAAGATTTGTAAATTGAACACAACAAGTAATAGTATATTTTCCCTCAATGATTCATATGTGAAACAATTTCAAGACCATTTGTTAACTTGGTATTACGAGAACAAACGAACATTGCCTTGGAGAGAAAATCAAGATCCCTATCGTGTCTGGGTTTCTGAGATTATGCTGCAACAAACGAGAGTAGACACCGTCATTCCTTATTTCGAACGATTTACTAAACTGTTCCCAACGCTGCAGGACCTCGCTTATGCGGACGAAGAAAAAGTCTTAAAAGCTTGGGAGGGTCTAGGTTATTATTCCCGAGTTCGAAACTTACAAACCGCAGTAAAAGAAGTATGTGAATCTTATGGAGGAAAAGTACCGAATACGCCAAAAGAGATCGCTGGATTAAAGGGAGTTGGCCCTTATACAGCAGGCGCAGTTCTCAGTATTGCGTATGGTATTCCAGAACCCGCTGTTGATGGTAATGTAATGCGTGTTTTATCCAGAATTCTATTGATCGAAGAAGATATAAGTAAACCAAAAACGCGTATACTCTTTGAAAAAGCAGTGAGGGAACTAATATCACACGACGATCCATCTTCTTTTAACCAAGCATTAATGGAGCTAGGTGCACTAATCTGCACGCCCAAATCACCAGCTTGTTTATTATGTCCGATGCGAGAATTATGCAGAGGGTTTGAGAGTGGAAGACAAGCCGAGCTTCCTGTAAAGTTAGGAAAAACAAAAGTTCGAAAAGCGAAGATGACTGCAGGTGTGTTGCTAAATTCTGATGGGAAAATTCTCATCCACAAAAGACCATCTGAAGGCTTGCTTGCTAACATGTGGGAATTTCCGAACTCCGAGTATGTAGGTGAGCACAAAGATGCAGAGATCCATGCACTGGTGGAATATGTACAAGAACAGACGAATTTTGAAGCGGTTGTAGAGGAAAAAGCAGGGTTTATTGAGCATGTTTTTTCTCACTTGAAATGGGAAATCCAAATATGGCAGGGGAAAATTGAAAGTGAAAAGGATTTGGAACAGCTGCCTGCAGATTGGAAATGGGTCCGTGTAGATGAGCTTGAAAGTTATCCATTCCCTGTCTCACATCAAAAAATTATTCGGCTCATAAAGGAGGCATTAATCGTATGAATTTAGGTCTTGATGGAAAAGCGGTGCTAGTCACTGGTGGATCAAAAGGAATTGGTCAAGGAATCGCACATGCCTTTTTAGAAGAAGGTGCAAAAGTAGGAATCGTCGGCCGTAACTTAGCTGATCTGGAAGCTGCCCAAAAAAATGGGATCGAAATATTCCAAGGTGATGTAACCAATGCCGGGGATCGCGAACGAGTGATGGAAGAGTTCGTTACGAAGTTTGGAACAATCGATGTCTTGGTTAACAATGCAGGCGGGAGTAATGGCTCTTCTGTAATGGAAACAAGTATGGAGCAGTTTGAAGAAGCGATGCATTTGAATTTTTTATCAGCTGTTGATCTGAGTAAGAAAGCGGCATCGTTAATGAGCGAGAAATCGGACGGCGGTGCGATTATCAACATTTCGTCTATTTTTGGCCGTGAATCAGGTGGTAAGCCGACGTACAATGCAAGTAAAGCAGCCATGATTTCTTTCACAAAATCATTTGGTGACGAGATGATTAAGCAGGGGATTCGAGTAAACGGCGTTGCTCCTGGATCGATTCTGCATGAAACAGGAAACTGGAAAAAAAGATTGGAACAAGATCCAGATAAAATTAATTCGTTTGTAGAAGAACATATTTCTGCTGGACGATTTGGGACAGTAGAAGAAGTAGCCAACGTTGTAGTATTTTTAGCTTCCAAAAAGGCGTCATGGGTCGTTGGAAGTACACTGAATGTAGATGGCGGACAGTCTTATAGCAATTTTTAGTACTTCTTGAATGAAACAAGCCCCTGCAGATTGCAGGGGCTTGTTTTTTGTGCTCGTCCAGCGGCTGGTAAGCATGCTGGACGAGCGATTCCCAGGGTTTATGAGCGATTCCCAGGGTTTATGAGCGATTCCCAGGGTTTATGAGCGATTCCCAGGGTTTATGAGCGATTCCCAGGGTTTATGAGCGATTCCCAGGGTTTATGAGCGATTCCCAGGG